>OMWF01000159.1 GCA_900314665.1 uncultured Actinomycetes bacterium | reverse complement strand
CCGTACCAGAGGTTGAGGTCCTTGATCTCAAAGACGTTCTTGTCGCGTTTCTCGTTTGCAGCATCAGCCACGTTACTTCTCCTCCCCATGATGGCCGAGACGAGCAGCCGACAGCGAAGCCAGCACGTTGAGCAGCAAGGCGAGGATGAGCAGCACGGTGGCGACGGAGAAGGCCACCCCTACCTCGCCGCGCTCGGTCGCGTAGACGTACAGGGCAACGGTCAGCGTGGCGCTCGAGGACTGCAGAGAAGTGAGGAAGCCGTTGAGCACCAGGCCAAAGCCGGCGGTGTAGAGCAGAGCCGCCGATTCGCCCACGATGCGGCCGATAGCCAGGATGCAGCCGGTGACGATGCCGTTGATGGCGTTGGGAAGCACCACCGTGCGGATCATGTGCCACTTGCCGGACCCCAGGGCGAGCGACCCCTCGCGCAGGGAGTTTGGCACGGCTTTGAGGCTCTCGAGGGTGTTGCTGATGATGGTGGGAAGCACCATGACCACCAGGGTCAAACCGCCGGCCAGAATGCCCGCCTGCAAGCCCATGAGCTGGATGAAGAAGAGCATGCCCACCAGGCCGAAGATGACCGAGGGAATGCCGGTGAGGGTCTCCACAGCAAACCCGATAACCTTGACTAGCCCCTTGTTGCGCGCGTATTCATGCAGGTAGACCGCTGCGCAGACGCCGAGAGGCACGGCGATGACCATAGCCACCAGCACGATGTAGAGCGTGTTCAGGATATTGGGCAGGATGCCGATGACCTTGCGCACGTAGCTGCTCTGCGAGGTGAGGAAGCTCCAGCTGATGCCGGGGACGCCGCGCACCAGGATGTAGCCCATGAGCGACAGCAGCAGCAGGCAGACGGTGGCGCCGGCCGCGTACACCAGCCCCTTTAGAAACTTGGATGTGAAGCGGCGGCGCGCCATGATGCTCGGCGAATCCATCACCGCGCTGGCGATGGTCGAGCGCGACCCCGACGGATCGCCCGACTCGGGGAGGTTCTCGCCTTGGCTGCCCGCGGGAACCAGGGGGATGCCGTTGGAGGAGAGAGTGCCGGATTCGAAGCTCATCTAGTCCTCCTTCCGTCGAGCGATCAGGTGCAGAACCACATTTACCAGCACGATGAAGATGAACAGCACCAAGCCGATGGAGAAGAGCGCGTTGCGCTGCAGGCTGCCGTAGGGCGCATAGGACATCTCCGAGACGATGGCGGTGGTGAGGAAGCGCACCGATCCGAGCAGCTCGGGCATGTTGGCGACGTTGCCGGCCACCATGATGATGGCCATGGCCTCGCCCAGGGCGCGCCCCACGCCCTGCATGACGGCGGTGGCGATGCCGCTGCGGGCGGCATGGACCGAGACCTTGAAGTAGGTCTCGACATCGGTGGCGCCCAAGGCCAGAGAGCCCTCCTCATACTCCTTGGGAACCGCATCGAGAGAAGTGGCTGACACGCTCGTGATATAGGGCAGGATCATGATGGCCAGCACGATGATGGCCGCCAGCAGCGTGGCTCCCGATGAGAGGCCGAAGGTGTTCTGGATGGCGGGGACCAGGACAATCATGCCCACCAGGCCATAGACCACCGAGGGGATGCCTGCCAGCAGCTCGACAGCAGAGCGAATGAGCCTGGCAACCTTTTTACCTGCGAACTTTGAGAGAAACAGGGCGGTCAGAAAGCCGAGCGGCAGACCGATGGCGACCGCTCCCACAGTGCCGTAGACGCTGGTGAGGATGAAGGGCAGAATCCCATAGTTGCCGGTGCTGGGGCTCCAGATCTGGCCGCTCAAAAACGGAATCAGACCAATCTGGGCGATGGCCGGTGCCCCAGAGATGACGAGGTAGACGGTGATACCGAGGACGAACGCGATGGAAACCAATCCGCATGTGAGAAAGATGCCGTAGAACAGCCCCTCAAGGGGTTTTGGCTTCTTTTTTGTTGGCATTGCTACTCCAGACAGAAGAAATGCCGGGACGCGCACTGACTGCGCCCCGGCCGGGGTGAGCATGTGATGGGAGCCTAGGCCACAGGCACGGCGCCGGCGCCGCGGATGAGGTCGGCGGCCTCAGGGCTGGTGGCATAGTCGATGAAGGCCTGAGCCTGCGGGGAGAGCTGCGCGCCCTCCTTGAGGATGAGGTTGAACGGGCGCTGAATCTTGTAAGAGCCATCCTTGACGGTGTCCTCGGTGCAGGCGACGCCATCGATGGTGAGCGCCTTGATGTTGCTCTGGCCCTCGACGGCAGACAGGGAGGCGTAGCCGATGGCGTTGGCCGAGCTGCCTACAGCGGTGATGACGGCGCCGGTGGAGGTGAGCTCCTGCTCGAGCTTGCACTGGTCCTTGGTGCCCGTGATGCTCTCAAAACCGTCGCGGGTGCCGGAGCCAGACTCACGGCCGATGCAGGAGATGGCCAGATCGCTGCCGCCGACCTGCGACCAGTTAGTGACCTGGCCGGTGAAGATCTGCTTGACCTGGTCAAGGGTCAGGTTGTCGACCGGGCAGTCCTTGTTGACCACGATGGCGATGCCGTCGTTGGCGACGGTGACCGAGGTAAGACCGGTCTCGCTCTCCTTGAGGGCGCGAGAGGCAAGCCCGATGTCGGCGGAGCCGTTAGAGGCGCTCTCTACGCCGGTGCCCGAGCCGGTGGCGTCATAGGTGACGGTAACGCCGGGGTTATCGGCCATGAACTGCTCGGAGAGGACGCCGATGACGCTCTCCATGGAGGTTGAGCCGTTGGTGGAGACGGTGCCGGAGAGCTTGGCGGTCGAGGTGGCGGCGGAGCCGGCGCTCGCAGCACCCGTCGACGAGCTGGAGCTGCCGCAGCTGGAAAGCACGGCGGCAAGCGCCAGCGCCACGCAAGCCGCCATGAAGATGCTGACCGCCTTTGGGAAGGATGTGCTGATCCCCTTGCTTCTCATGTTCTCTTTCCTCTCGCTTTACTTACTAGCCGTTTATTGGAACTAAATGCAGTTAACGGCCCGCGTGCAAAGCTTTGGTAAGGGGAGTGAACAATGACTGCAAGAAGAGGGTCAAAACTGTGTAAACCACGCAGTTATCGCAGCTACACCGCTTGACGAGAAGGACGTGACCGGTGCGGCGGGCGCCGCACGGACGCCGATTCGGCCCGTCTGCCCAGCGCGCTTTAGACAGACGGGCAAGATGTAGGGGCATTGCCGGACGCAGCGTTGAGAAGCGAATTCACGCTGCCTTGAGAGGCAGGCCCTCACGCACGAGCACCTGCTCCATGGCGCTGATGGCGCACTCGAGCATGCCCTCGTCGGGGATGTTGGTGGTGAGGCGTTGCAGCTGCAAGCCCGGCCAGAGCACCACCTGGACGGCGCGGTTCTCGGGATGGGAGCCCGCCCATTTGACGGTCACCTCGTAGGCCAGCCCCGCCACCAGCGGGAGCAGAATGATGCGGGAAACGATGACCAGGACCAGCATGGCAGCACTGTTGGTGACCCCCCATGCGGCAATCAGCCGGTCGACGGGAACCACCGTGAACACAAAGATGGCGATGACCATGGTCATCAGCAAGAAGGCGGTGCCGCAGCGGACGTGCAAGCGCGGGAACCTCATCGCATTGACCGGCGTGAGCTCTTGTCCGTGCTCGTAGCAGTGGATGGTCTTGTGCTCGGCGCCGTGGTAGGCAAACATCCGCTTTATGTCCGGCATCAGGGCGATAAGTGCCAGATACGCGAGGAAGATGGCCACCCTGAGCGCGCCGTCCACGAGGTTCCAGGTCAACGCCCCGCGCAGGTAATCGCCCACGATGAGGTTGGTGACAAAGGCTGGCGCCACCACGAAGAGCACCACCCCCAGCACGCAACCGATGACCATGGAGAGCGTCATCAGGCCCTTGGGCATGCCCTCGTCTGCGCCCTTCTCGGCAGGCTGGCCTGCGGGCTGTGGCTGTGGCTGCGGCTCTGAGGCGGCCCGGGGTGCCTGCGGCTCTGACGTCGCGGGCGGCTCGACGTCGAGCGCCGCCTGGAACGGCACCGACAGCGCATGGAGGACCATCAAGGCGGCGGCATGGGTGCCGGAGGCGCTTAGGGCGCCATCGCCCTTGTCGCCGGCATCGTCCTCCTCGGAGAAGTCGTACGCATGCTCGCCGGCGATGGAGAGCGCCTTGTAGCCCAGAACCAACGACTCGGCAAAGGCCGTCACCCCGCGGATTACCGGCACATGCATCCAGCGGTTCTTGGACGCGCCCGAGGCCAGGTCGTGCTGCTCGGTGTAGATGCCCCCGTCGGGCTCGCGCACCGCCACCGCCCAGCTGGACCTGCCGCGCATCATCACGCCCTCGATGAGCGCCTGCCCGCCCACATGCGTCTGGCACACCACACCGGAGGTGTTGAACGCCCCCTTGGTATTGCCCACCTGGGGCGCCGGCTCATGGTGCGCGCTCTGCGCGGCTGGCACGTCACTCATCGCTCTCGACGGTGGCGCGCTCGTCGGAGGCGTGGCTGGCGGCCGCCTTGAGGGCGGCGTCAAAGTCCTCGCGCGAGACGATTGGGGAGGGATTGCCGCAGGACATGCGGCCCTCCGGGCATGACCCGCGCACGCAGCTGGGGCCGGCGTCGAGGAAGATGTAGGGCGCGGTGGGACGCACCAGCTCGAGCATCTTCTGGGCCATGGCCCTGATCTCCCATTGGGCGCGGTTGCAGCACCGCAGGTTGAAGAAGTGCAGCAGCTCGCGGATGTTCATGGTGACCGTGATCTTGGTCTCGCAAGCATTGGGCAGCAGGTAGCGCGCGTCCTCTGCGGGAATGCCCAGCTCGACCAGATGGTGATAGGCGGCAAAGGCCTCGTCGACGGCCTGGGAGAACTGCTCATGGGCCTGCGGGTCGGCCGCGACCGTCTCCGGCTCGATGAACTGGGGCTCGTCGGTGAAGGTGACGTAGCGCTGCGACTGCTGGTTGAAGCTGGCCAGACGGTGCCGTACCAGCTGATGGGTGAGCGTGCGGGAGACGCCCTCCACCGCAAAGGTGTACGTGGCGTGCTCGAGGGTCGAGAAGTGGCCGCTCTCCATGATGGTGCGCAGGACGCTATGGACCTGCTCGTCGGTCATGGTCTCCATGAGCTCGGCGGCGCCCACCGGGGCGTAGCAGAGGCGGGCCGCCGTAGCCACCGCTCGCTCGGGGTCGGGGGTGTGATACAGCAGCACGACGTTCATGGCAACCTCCTCGGCTCAAAGACCAGGTTTCCGGCTTGGTCCGCTGACCCTCGTCGAGGGCCTGATTGGTCAAACATAGCACCATCGCCCCAAAGGACGATAGCTACCGATGAGCAACGGGCCTGCTGCCGCGCCCGACCCGGCTCCCAAATGGCAAGCGGGGCGGGGGCCGTTACGCCCCCGCCCCGCTTGTGTGCGACCGTTTGTGAGCTGCTTACTCGGCAGCGGGCTCCTCGGCAGGAGCGGCAGCCTCGGCAGGGGCCTCGGCCTCGGCCTCAGCGGCGGCTTTGGCAGCAGCCTCGGCCTCAGCGGCGGCCTTCTTCTCGTACTCGGCGGCACGAGCGGCCTTGGCGGCAGCCTTCTTGGCGCGCTCCTCGGCGGCCTTCTTGGCGGCCTCCTCGGCCTTGGCCTGACGCTCGGCCTTCTTGGCGGCCTCGCGCTCGGCGACCTTGGCGGCAGCTCCGCCAAACTTGTCGGCAAAGCGCTGCACGCGTCCGCCGGTGTCGACGAACTTCTGCTGACCGGTGTAGAACGGGTGGCACTCGTTGCAGAGCTCGACGCGGAGCTCCGGCTTGGTCGAGCGGGTCACAAAGGTGTTGCCGCAGGAGCAGCGCACCGTGCACTCGACGTACTCGGGATGGATGTCTTTCTTCACTGTGGGGGTCTCCTTCTATCCTGCGCCTTGGTTTCCGACCAAAGCTGGAGGGCATAGCCTGCCTAGGATACCATGCATGGCCCTTGCCGCCTGGCCTGCAGCGTGAACGAACGCCAGAAACCGGTAACCAGCAGACGCCGCGGGTCAGCGCCGCCGCCTGTCGCGGCGCCAGACCGTGTAGATGTACCAGACCGAGAGCCCAAACGCGCCCACGTAGCCGGCAAAGCCCAGGATGGGGATGCCAAGCAGCTTGGGATGCATGTCGGAGAGGCAGAGGATGCTTGAGCCGATGAAGAGCGCGCATGAGACCAAGGCGATGCCCAACCGGTCCAGTATCACGCCGGCCCGGGCGATGGGGGCCTCCGAGCCGGTGAGGTCCATGTTGGTCTTGATCTGGCCATGGGCCATCATATCCACCAGGTCGGAGAGGCGGGCGGGCAGGCTGGCCAGCTTGACCGCCGAGGTGCGCGAGGAGAGCAGCATCTGCGTCAGCTCGTTGCGCAGCTCTTCGAGGTTGATCCGCTCCCCCCGCAGGTGGGCTGACATGATCTGCAGCGTAGACTGCTCGGGGCGGCACGCGGCGAGCGTAGCCTCCAGCGTGACATAGCCGCGGCCGAGCATCACATAGGAGGTGGGCAGCTTGATGTGGTTGCGTCGGACCAGCTCGAAGAGGTCCGCCAACGCCGAGCCCATGTCCAGGTCCTCAATATCGGTGAAGCCGTAGCGCTTGAGCATGGCCTCGATGTCGGCCAGCATGCGGGGGTGGTCGACATCGGCGGAGACGTCGCCGACGGTGAGCAGGCCCTCCTTGACCGCCGTGGCATCGCCCGCCACCATGGCGGTGATGATGGAGCGCAGCACCAGACGGTCCTGGTTGGAGAACCGCCCCATCATCCCAAAGTCTATCCACATGATCTTGCCATCGCTGACCAGCAGGTTTCCGGGATGCGGGTCGGCGTGGAAGAAGCCGTCGTCCAAGATCTGCTTGGTGTAGTTCTCGGCAAGCTTGATCCCGATGTCCGAGAGGTCGTACCCGGCCTTCTTGAGGGCGGCGACGTCATCGATGGGGATGCCGTGCACGTAATCCATGACCAGCACCTGCGGCGAGCAGAACTCGTCGTAGACCTTGGGGGTGCCGATGTAGGCGATAGAGCGGTTGTTGGCCGAGAACTCCTTGATGTTGTCGGCCTCCTGCAGGAAGTCGACCTCGCGCTGAAGGGAGTTCCAGAGCTCGTCGACCAGTGAATGGAGGTCGACCATGTCCATGACCTCGGCAGCCGCCCGCGGGCGGACCACGTCGAGGGTGTCAACCGCCCGGCTCATCATGGAGATGTCCTGGGTCATGGACTCGACGATGCCCGGCCGTTGAACTTTGACCGCGACCTCCTCGCCGGTCTTGAGGTGCGCGCGGTAGACCTGCGCGATTGAAGCCGACCCCAGAGGATCGGTCTCAATCGACTCAAAGGCCTCCTCGACGGACCTGCCCATCTCCGCCTCGAGATGGTCTTTCATCACGCTCCAGGGCAGGTGCTCGACTTCCATGCGCAGCTTGGCGAGCTCGTCGCAGTACTCCTTGGGAAGCATGTCCGAGCGCAGCGACATAATCTGCCCCAGCTTGACAAAGGTGGGACCCAGCTCCTCAAAGATTTCCCGCAGCTTGACCGGGTCGAGGCCCTCGGCCACCCGGTGCCTGCGCAGCACGCTGAGCATCTCCGACAAGCGCTTGCCGGAGTTGCGCAGGGTGGCCTGCGGAAGCCCGTTCTTAGGTTTTTTGATTGTTCTCGACCGGTACAGCGCCATAGGTCAGCTGGCAGGCGCGCTAGTCGGCGGTCTTCTCGGAATCGGCGTCCTGCTGCTGGGCGCGCTCCTTCTCAATCTCATCGAGCTTGGCGCGCACCGCTGCCAGGTCGTCCTCGGCCATGGTGGTCATCGACTCGATGAACTCGGTGGTCTTAGCGCTGCCCTGGTTGACGTGGTTGCTCACCGTGCGCCTGAGCTCCTCGTTGAGGACCCGGCCCTGGCCGACGGTGATCTCGCCCTCCTTGACCAGCTTGTCCACCAGCTCCTTGGACTTGTCGGCGGTAATGGCGAGCGCGCCGATGCCCGCCAGCATGATGTTCTTCACGCCGTCGGCGATAAAATCGGTGCTCTTGTTGGTGTCAGTCATAGTGGGTCTCCTTTGGTCGTAGCTGATACGCCACGCGATACCGTGACCTTGCGCCCATGGTAGCGCATAAGAGGCGCCCCGGTGGATAGGCCGGGACGCCTCTGTTACGACCTTGTGTAGTTTGCCCAATTAGTACCGGAGCCCGCCCGAGAAGATCAGATTTCTCCGGATTTCTCTTGGGCGCGCTTGGCGGTGCGAATAAGGAACTCCTCGTTTGTGCGGGTGCGCTTGAGGCTCTTGATGAGCATGTCGGTGGCGCGCTCGGTGTTGTTGAGGTTGGCCAGGATGCGGCGCACGCCCCAGATGAAGGGTGCCTGCTGGGGGTCGACGAGCAGCTCCTCCTTGCGGGTGCCGGAGGCAATGACGTCGATGGCCGGGTAGATGCGACGGTCGGCTAGGTTGCGATCGAGCTTGAGCTCCATGTTGCCGGTGCCCTTGAACTCCTCGAAGATGACCTCGTCCATCTTGGAGCCGGTGTCGAT
>OMWF01000239.1 GCA_900314665.1 uncultured Actinomycetes bacterium | reverse complement strand
CCGGAGACGAGCTGCTGCGACGGATGGCCGACGCGCTCGTCGCGAGCTTTCCCCAGGATGTGGTGGCGCACTTTGACGGCGACCGCTTTGCCGTGCTCACCACCACAGTGGGGCTGGAGGAGCGCGCCACTGCCGCGCGCGAGAAGATTGACAAGCTCGTTCCCAACAGCATCAGGTGCAGCGTCGGCGGCTGCGTCTGGAGCGACCACCAGCTGACTTCCGAGCGTGTCGCCGGCCGGGCGCGACTCGCAGCGGACGAGAACCTCAACTATGACAACACCTTCTTCTCCCTGTACACGCCCGAGGCCGGAGGAAGGGCGGAAACGGCGGATTACGTCCTCTCCCACCTCGACGAGGCCATCGAGAAGGGCTGGATCGAGGTCTACTACCAGCCCGTGATTCGCACCCTCTCCAACCAGATCTGCGGCATGGAAGCGCTGGCCAGGTGGAACGACCCGGTGCGCGGCATGTTGATGCCCGCCGACTTCATTGCTCCCCTGGAGGAGGCGCAGCTGGTCTGGAAGCTCGACCTGTGCGTGATCCGCCAGGTGGTCAGCCTGATTGCCGAGCATTACAGCCGCAGCATGCCGGAGATTCCGGTCTCAATCAACCTCTCGCGGACAGACTTCTTCTGCTGCGACATCTACAACGAGATTGAGAAGCTCGTCCAAGCCTATGACGTTCCGCGACGCATGCTGCACATCGAGGTCACTGAGAGCATCATGACCTCGCGCGAGACCCCCGTGCTGCGCGCGCTCGAGCGCTTCCGCAGGGCGGGATACGAGCTGTGGATGGACGACTTCGGAAGCGGCTACTCCACGCTCAACCTGCTCAAAGACTGCTCCTTCGACCTCTTGAAGCTTGACATGGGCTTTTTGCACAGCGACTCCGCGCGTTCTCGTGAGATCATCGCCGCTGTGATCGCCATGGACAAGAGGATCGGCAACCGCACGCTGGCAGAGGGCGTTGAGACGGAGGAGCAGGTAGAGTTCCTCACAAAGTGCGGCTGCGAGAAGATGCAGGGCTACTACTTTGGCAAGCCGCAGCCCTTTGACGAGATGCTCAAGAGCTGCCTCAAACGGTGGCGGGGCATTGAGACTCCCAGGCAGAAGGCTTGTTACGACGCGCTGAGCACCGTCGATTTCATGACGGACATTCCACTGGCGATCGCGGAGATCCGCGGAAACGTTTCTCATGTGCTCTTCATGAATGACCCCGCGTTGGAGCTGGCACATCGGGATGGGTTTACCAACGTGCGCGAGCTGGAGGACAATCTCAACGATCCGCACAGCGTGACCAGCCTCGAATTGCTGCGGGCATCAAAGAGCGCGATGGAGTTTGGGCGTTCCGGGGAGTTCTCCACACCGTTTGGCGGAAGAGAGCTGCTGCTGCGCTATCGGCTCCTTGGCAAGTATCACGACGTGGGTCTGCTTGTCTTCAGGATCTATGAGCGCGGAGGCTACGAGTCTGCGCTGGGCGACAAGAAGCTCTCCTTAAAGAGCCAGCTGATGATGAACGTGTTCTACTACTACAACCACGTCTTCAGCATCGACCCCCAGAGGCAGACGATCCAAGACGTTCGGGTCTCGGGGGCTTCGCAGGAATGGGGGACGGCCGCTCCTCTTCAAGACGACAAGGGCCAGCTTAGCTCGATGCTGCCGGCCGTCTTTGCGGCGGACCAACAACGGTACCATGCATTTCTGGACCCAGAGACCCTGGCATCCCGACTCAGGCAGTCGGAGCGCGGCACCATCCAGGATGCGTTCCGCACGCGGGATATGGACGGAACGTTTGTCTGGATGTCACACCGGCTGCTCCTTGCTCCCAATACCGGCGGAAAGCAGATCCTGTATGTGATTCGCACCGCAGACACGGGTGCTGGCGAGGCTCAGCTGGCAGCTGCTTCTGAAAACCTGTATCGTGCCACCGGCCAGACTCGGGGCGGTGAGGGCGTTTTAGACGCCGCCGCGGCGAGGAAGGCCCCCTGCGCGACCCTGATGGACTCCGGTCCGAGCTCTCAACAGCAAGCGTTCGAGAAGGCCAAGCTCTGGGACGACCTTCTGCTGCACATCCCGCTGCCGATGTTCTGGAAGGATACCGAGAGAAGGTTCATCGGGGCCAACCAGTACTTCCTCGACGTCTACGGCTTGGCTTCGGTGGATGAAATCATCGGGAAGACCGATGAGGACATGGGCTGGCACCCCGAAAACGAACCGTATCGACTGGTTGAGGAACGGGTCCTGAAGACCGGTAAGGTGTGCAAGAGCATCCCGGGCAGGTGCATCATCAAGGGCGTGACGCACGACATCTACGCCACCAAATGGCCGATATACCGCGACGGCAGGATTGCCGGCTTGATGGGGTACTTCTTTGAGAACGCCTGCCTGCCCCAAGGCTCCCAGGCTGACGGGAGCATCAACCTCATAGGACTGCCCTCAAACTGCAAAACCGCTTCGCGTTTCATGGATGACCTCTTTGACTTTGAGATTGACCACCAGCTCAACAAGAGAAACTTTGGCGTGCTTCAGATCTGGATTCCCGAGCTGACCCGCATTGCGGACAACTTCGGGCACGAGGCGATGCACGCTGTGACGTGCGCCTGCCACCAGGCAATCACGGAGGAAATCGGAAACGTCGGCGCGCTGTCGTTTTTGGGCATCGGGCGGTTTGGCATCGTCGAACAGTATGTCTCCATAGAGGAGCTCCAGGACCAGGCGCGACGCATCCGAGAGGGCATAAATGCCATCCGTGAGGTGGGCGGCCTTCCCTGCTCCTTGTATGCAAAGGTGACGGTGTTGGGCACGGATGACGTGCTGAGAACTCGCGATCAGATAATGCAGCTGCTGTTTGGCCCTCAAAACGCCGCCAAGGCCCGTTGGTCTGACAGGGAGGCGGCGGAGGGTGTCGCCGAGTACAACCAGGTTCTCCAGACGGTGATGGAATCCGTACCCATCGGCTGCTACATCCTGAAGCCAAACCACATGGTCATGTACTGGAACCGCAGGGCAGGGGAGCTGCTCGGCTTCTCCGCCTCAGAGATGCAGGGCAAGAAGTGCGTGGACATGCCGCTCGGCTGCTCGTTTGCCACGGGCGGCGACATCCTCCACGCGAGCTGCCCGGCCACCGTCGCCTTCATCACCGGCCAGCCCCAGACCACGCAGATGTTCATGCGGCAGAAGAGCGGAAAGAACCTGCTGATTCGCAACACCCTGGTGCCGATAAAGGACTCCGATGGAAAGGTGGTCGAGCTGGTCTCGTTCTTTGTTCCACTGACCGAGGAGAGCTACGACCAGCACCTGGTTAACAGCATCTACGAGGTGGCCACCAGAGACCCGCTCACGTGCCTCCCGGGCAGGAGGTATATGGAATCGCGCATCGACGAGGAGCTGGAGGTCTTTGGCCGCACCAAGCGTCCGTTTGCCATGCTCTTTGCCGATATCGACAACCTCCATGACATCAACAACACGTATGGCCACGATGCCGGCGACGCCATCATCCGCAAGCTGGGTCTCGCCCTGCGCGTGTACGGCAGGAAGACGGACCGGTTCTGCAGGTGGGGTGGCGACGAGTTTGTGGGCTTGCTGCAGCTGAGGAGCCCGGAGGACATCAAGGGCGCAGCCAAACGGTTCATGGGGCTGGCCAACGCCTGCGAGGAAGAGGTCAACGGCAAGACCGTGGCTTGCCAACTGGCAATCGGCATAACCGTGGTCAGGGAAGGCGACAACCTCGAGTCGCTCCTCTCCCGCGCCGACGGCTACATGTATCGAGCCAAGAAGCTGAATGCCAACCAGGTCGTGACGGACTTCGACATCGATGGATAGTCGGTATGGCGGCGCGCGTTCACGTGGGAATACCCTGCACATGGCGGCAGACGCCGCATCGCGCCGGCGATTGTGCCTGATACTTACCCTTTGAAAGGATGAGCTACCGCACTATGTCTCGTGCGGGGCTTGATTGCGGTCGGGTTCAAGCCCATCGCTTCCAGGAGAAGACGAGATGATCGTTGACGTTTCTAACAACCTGACCGCTGCAGCGCTCAAGGAGACCCTGGACGGCCTTCCCGGCGCGGTGTTCGCCTACAAGATACGCGCCGGCCATGACCTTCCGATCTTTGGCAATCAGGAGTATCTGGACTTGGTGGGGGCCGGCAACCTCGATGACTTCCTCGCATTTCTCGACGGGGACGTGTCCAACGGGGTGCATCCGGACGATGTGATGATCGTCGGGGATTGCATCGAGCGTCTGAGCACGCATCCGGGGAGCACGGAGAGCTACGGGTGCCGGTTGATTACCATGTCCGGGGCGCCGCGTCTGATTCGGGTCGTGGCTAAGTCGACGCTGGATGAGGATGGGGACCTCCTGATTGTCAACTACCTCATGGACCTGGGGGTTCAAGAAAACGCTCCTGACGCGCAGAACCTCGACCCCTTGACCGGGCTTATCGACATGCAGTCCTTTCTGATCAACATGGACAACCAGGGAGGGCATCGCGATGACAAGTCCTCTCGTGGGGAGCTTGCCGTTCTATACGTCAACCTCTCCAACTTTCGCTCCTACAACCTGCAGCATGGCATGGCCGCCGGCGACATGCTGCTGCGCACGGTGGCTGAGAATCTGAGAAGGCTCCTCCCGTATGGCATGGCCACCCGCTTTGACAGCGACTACTTTGTGGTGCTGACCGACGACTACCAGCTGAAAGAGCGGGCGGAGCAGATCCGGCTGATGGTCAGGGGCTTGGAAGACGGGTCCCTGGACTGCCGCATCGGCGCCTGCGTGTGGGACAACCGGAGCTTCTCTGCCGAGGTCGTCTGCGACAATGCCCGGATTGCCTGCGATGACACCAGGAATCGCCCCAACACGTATTATGCGGTCTACAACGACGCCATGGGCAAGCAGCTCGAGACCTCCGAATACGTGGTCTCGCATCTCTCTGAGGCGTTGGCGTGCGGGTGGATCAAGGTCTACTACCAGCCCATCATCCGCGCCATCTCCGGACGGATGTGCGCGATGGAGGCGCTCGCCCGGTGGGATGACCCCGAGCGGGGCTTGTTGCGGCCTGTCGACTTCATCAAGCCGTTGGAAGACGCCCATCAAATCTGGAGACTCGACCTCTACATGGTCGAGCAGGTCATCGTGGCCCTGGCAAAGCACATCGACCAGCGCACCATGGAGCTTCCGGTCTCGGTCAACCTCTCCAGGTTCGACTTTGTCTGCTGCGACATCTTTGATCGCATCGAGAGTTTGATGAGGCGCTACCAGGTTCCGCGCAACCTGCTTCGCATCGAGGTCACCGAGAGCGCGATGGCCTCTGCCGAGCGGGAGACCATCTTCAAGGCGTTGGATAAGCTGCGTAAGGCGGGCTACTCGATCTGGATGGACGACTTTGGAAGCGGGTATTCGAGCCTCAACCTGCTTGGGTCCTACTCGTTTGAATTGATCAAACTGGACATGGGATTCCTGCTGAGCGACTCGCCCCGTTCACGTCACATCGTCACTGCAATCGTCGCCATGGACAAGCACATCGGCACCTGGACCTTGGCCGAGGGCGTCGAGACGGCCGAGCAGGCGGAGTTTCTTAGGAACCTGGGATGCGACAAGCTCCAGGGCTTCTACTTTGGCAAGCCCCTGCCGCTCGAGCAGACCCTCGATGGGTGCCGCAGCAGAGGCATCGGAATCGAAACCCCTAAAGAGCGGAACTTCTATGATGCGCTCAAGCCCATCAACTTTCTGACCGACGTGCCGATGGCGGTGGGGGAGTACTGCAACGATTCATTTTGCATCTACTTTATGAATGAAGCCGCACGCAAGATTTTACGCGAGGACGGGTGTGCCAGCGTTGACGAGGTGGTCGACACCCTTAACAACGCCAACAGCCCTGCCTATCGGGAGTTCGTCAGAGAGGGCAGGTACGCGGCAAAGCTCAAGCGAAGCGGTGAGATTCTGAGCCCGTTTCACGGTCATCAGCGCCTGATTCGCTATCGGTACCTTGCAAACTACGACGACCACTACATGTTTGAAGCCCACATCTACAAGCACGGGAGTACCGATGAGCAGCTGCCCCCAGAGGCGCACATGCTCATGAACCTGAGGTTCTTTTATCGCTCTCTGTTTGAGATCGACGTGGAGCGGGGGACGATTCAGAGCATCACGTTTGGAAGCGCAAAGGGCGAGAGGGCGACGAGCAACGTGACGGCGCTGATGGTGGACGGGTGCCCCTCACCGCTGCTGCCTCCCGTCTTTGAGGCGGACAAGAGGCGCTACGCGGCGTTCATCGACCCCCGGACCCTTAAAGACCGGCTCGATCAGACGGGCACCGGCGTTCTCAGTGGGACGTTTAGGACGGTTGGCCGCCATGGCACGCTCAGCTGGCTGTCCCATCGCATTGTGCAGGTCCCCTCGACAGACGGGACGCACCTGCTGTACGCGATTCGCACCACGGACGCCGAGTCGGTGGAGTCTGAGTCGCAGCTTCTCGCGAGCTCCCCATATACCGCTCTGGTCACGGGACAGCCCGAGGACCTGGAGACGATGCGGCAGAAAGCGGCGTTGTGGGACGATCTGACGCTGCACATCCCTCTGGGGTTTTTCTGGAAGGATCGCGAGGGCAAGCTGCTGGGGGCCAGCAAGTGCTTCCTCGACTACTACGGCATCGACTCTGTAGACGGCGTACTGGGTACGGAGGTGGGGCCGGGCGCGTGGCGTGCGGACGGCGAGCTGTTTCGACAGGACGACCGGCAGGTCCTCGAGGAGGGCGCCCGTCTGGTGGCCGTTCCGGGCAGATGCCTGGTCAATGGGACTACGCACAACGTTGCCATAACCAAATGGCCCCTCTACCGCAGGGGAGAGATCTGCGGGGTCATGGGATACTTCTTTGACGAAGAGGCCATGCTCTGGAACGTCTCGGACCATGAGCGCCCCAGGCTCATCAACCGGCCGGTGGGGATTGAGACCACGGCGCAGTTTGTCGAGGACTTTGCCCGCCTAGAGTCGGATTACGTGTTCAACCAGGTCCGGTTTGGCATCGTTTTTGCCCGGGTCAACGGGCTGCGGCAGATCCAAGACAGCTACGGGCACGAACTGCTCGAATCCGTCCGCTACACCATCGGCGTCACCGTCAGCGCAACGGCGGGAAGCGAGGGGTCCGCGGCGGCTATCGGCAAGGACGTTTTTGCGATTCTCATGGAGTACGACTCGCCTTCTGAACTTGAAGCCAAGGCGTATCAGCTGCGCCAGGGGATCGAGACGATCCACGAGGTCGACGGCATCCGGGTGACGCTCTTTGCCAAGGTCTGGACCGTCGACTGCAAGGGCGCCGTGGGCATCGGGCGACGGATCATGGCTGTTCTCGGCGACCTCGAAGGCGAGCTGACGGGTGCCGGGTGCAAGAACGGGCTGGCGACGGACTGCGGCGTGATGCACGGAGTACTGGACCTGCTGCCCATCGGGTGCTGCATCCTCGGCCCCGACCGCACGATTCTCTACTGGAACAAAAAGGCCGAGGAGATGGTGGGGTACTCGGCCGAGAAGATGGTGGGCGGGAGCTGTGCCCAGATGGCGCTGGGGTGCTCATATGAGAACGGGACCGCCATCTCGTGTGACGACTGCCCGGTGGCAGCCGTCTTCAAAACCGGCCAGGTGCAGACGATGCACATGATCGTGGTTTCAAAGGGCGGCAGGCCGGTGCCGATCAGAAACGTCCTGGCCCCGCTCAGAATGAGCGACGGGCATGTGCGGGAGGTCGTCTCCTTCAGCTTCCCGCTCCACGGCAGGGACTACGACCGAGAGTTTATCAGGTCCATATACGAGACGGCCACGCTGGATGCCGTCACCGCCTTACCGGGCAGAAAGTACATGGAGGCCTACCTGGGTGACTGCCTGAATGCCTATCGGCGCACCGGACGTCTCTTTGCCGTGCTCTTTGCCGATGTCGACGACCTCCACACGGTCAACAACGTGCGCGGGCATGCGGCGGGCGACGAGGTGCTCAAGGCGTTTGCACGCTCCCTGCGCGAGAGCTCGCGCAAAGCCGACAAGTTATCCCGCTGGGGCGGGGATGAGTTTGTGGGCGTCCTGCAAATCAAGGCGTCGGAGGACGTCGAAGCCATAGGCAAGCGCATGTTGGCGCTGGCAGAGGACGGCGCGATCGTGACGAGTGCGGAGAAGACCCCGTACCGGGTCTCGATCGGCATCACCGTGGTGCGTGAGGGTGACGACGCAAACACGATTATCGCCCGCGCGGACAGGTACATGTACCAGGCAAAGCAGGGGGACGGGCCAGGGGTCATGACCGATGCCGACGCCATTGGGGAGTAGGCGGCGCCGGCCGCGCGCTCACGCCTTGCGAGACACCTCCTGGTCGAGGTTCTCTTGCCGTGCAAACGCGCTTCCCGCCCGCATGCGTTGCGCAACGCGCTCGGTAAACGCCTGCCAACCGCAGGTTCCCAGCACGATGAAGTAGGGAAGGTACAGGTAGAGGTAGCGGGCGCGGCACTCGAACACCATCAGGAAGAGGGCCAGCAGCGTCACCGCAATGAGGGCCGCCACCAGCTCGCGGCGGGGCCGGCGGTTGCTGAGCCCCGCCACCACGCCCAGCAGCATGGCAAACCATACTCCCTGCACCGAGGTTCTCCAGGGGCCGCCGTCCTGAGGCCCATAGGGCTTGACCTCGTAGAAGCGCAGCAGACCGGGGTCCTTGCCCTCAACCTGGGTGGGAGGGTTGCCCTCGCGGCCCCAACCAAAGGCGCCGTCGTTGAAGTTCACGATGGTCTTGTCGGCCCAATGGCGCAGCAGGCCGGCGGGCCCCATCTCGTCCACGCGGTGCTTGAACTCGGCCAGGTCGGCCGCGTTGCGCTCCTCGGCGGTGCCGAACGAAGCCGAGAAGGTGTTGTCGTCGGCGTCGTACATGCCGTTGTCGGGGTTGGTGCCCATCATCAGGTAGTGCTGCCAGGAGAACGCCCGTTCAGGGTTGTTGTACGGCGCCGCGTCCAGGGCGAGGCCGTGAAGCGACCATGCACAGGCGATGCCCACCGCGCACAAGGCCACCGCCGCCACCGCTCTGAGCGCTCCCGTGCGCCTGGCCGAGGGCCCCTGCTCCGTCTTTTCTCGGCGCCCACTGACGGCGCGCCTGATCAGGTGTATGCCCTCCACCAGCGCGATTGCCCCCAGGATGGCAAGCGAGGTGGGCTTGATGCAGTAGCCCACAATCGAGAAGAAGCCGATGAGACCGCCCTTGAGCCAGGGGTTGTGCACGCATGTGTAGGCAAAGAGGACGACGGTGGGTGCGAGGATGCCGTACGAGTCCGAGTAGGGCACCAGCAGCCACGGCGAGCAGCCAACCAGGATCGCGCAGATAAACCAGCTCACGACTCCCCAGATCCACGACCCTGTGAGCTTGCGCACGATGAGGGCGCAGAGCGCGGTGCACAGGCAGGCGATGAGGGCGCTGCCGTAGGTCAGCCCCAGGTGCCAGTTGGCAAAGCCCACCGTCTCGCACAACGTCTTGATGCCCGAGAAGACCCAGAGCAAGAAGAACTGGTTGTTGTAGGTCTCAAAGTAGTCGCGCGTCCCCTCCCCGTCGCCCGACAGGTACTGGATGAAGGTCTCGGGGTCCCAGGTGGTGTAGAACTCGCAGTTGCGGGCCACCTGAATCTCAAAGGTCAGCAGGAGGGCCGAGAGCACGACGATGATCAGCGAATAGTAGCGGTCAAACCAGCCTGTGTCGGAGGCCTCGGCCCGATGCACGAGGGCGCAGACGGCCAGCATGGCTGCCGCCGCCAGCAGCATGAGCCAGCCGGCGTTGCCCGCATACCAGTTGGTGACGAGCTGAATGTGGGTGCGCCCCGAGGCAAAGGCCACGCCCAGGGCGACAGCTGCCACGCACACCAGCACCACGCGCCAGAGCACGCGCCCTGCCAGGCCCGTGTCCTGCATCTCTTGACTGCCTTCGGCACGCATCGGCACCGCGTCACTCCTCCTCTGCCTCATGGGGCATCGCCTCCCCGGGGGTTTGGGCAGCCGTGCCGGCTGTGCGCTGGCGCAGGCGGGCGGCGTGCACCAGAAGTCCGAGCAGCACGATTCCCGCCAGCGCGAGCACGATCCCAGCGGCGGCATACGGGCGGACGGCCTTTACCTGAGCGGTGCCCGCGTCGACAAAGACCTGGCCGCGATGCTCGCTGGC
Source organism: uncultured Actinomycetes bacterium (assembly GCA_900314665.1). Classification (GTDB taxonomy): domain Bacteria; phylum Actinomycetota; class Coriobacteriia; order Coriobacteriales; family RUG033; genus RUG033. The sequence goes on along the minus strand of OMWF01000239.1, from coordinate 536 downwards.
GGTGTCGGACTCAAGGCCGTCGAACCAGGAGAGGCCCGTCGCCACGCCATCCGTCTGAGCGGTTATCGAAAGGCCGCCGTCTGACTGCGCCATCTGCACGGGCTGCAGGGTGCGCTTGGGCAGCTCCTGGGGCGAGAGGCTCAGGGCGTGGCTCAGCAGCGTGCCCGCGAAGTCGTTGCGGGTCATGCTGTAGTAGTAGGTGAGGTTGAGGCCCACGAACACGATGTTGTCGTTTTCCACCGTACCGATGAAGTCGAGCGGGTGGCCCAGGTCGCTTTCATCGATCGTCCCCCAGACTTTATCGAGACCCTCGAGGTAGACCGTCCTCCAGGCGCCGGTGCCCAGCGGGAAGAGGTCGGGGAGCTCTGCGCCGTCGATGGTGTCGAGCTCGGGATAGCCGCCGTTGAACGTGATCTCATTGCAGCGGACGCCCAGGAAGATGCGGTCGTGGGTGGTGCGGTTCTCGGGGATGCCGTCGGCCAGCACCACCACGCGCGTGCCGTTCTCGGCAAGCCTGCGCACCAGGTCCTCGGCGG
>OMWF01000100.1 GCA_900314665.1 uncultured Actinomycetes bacterium | reverse complement strand
CGGAGCCGCAAAACCCCGGTATCTACGAAAGCCTCCAGACAAAACACCAGGTACACAGGTTCTAACATCTTCTGAGCGTCGCGTCGCGCCCCGCAACGCAGGCGGTTGTGGCCAAAGCCGTCAAAAGTTGGAGTGACACACCGCCGTAACAGCGTTCTCTGGCCAAAACCGTCAAAAGTTGGAGCGGCAACCCGCAGCGAGAGGCGTCCTCAGAACCCAAGCCGGTAAAAGCTGACAGGTTGTCCCGGTTTTGGGCGCGGCTCAGCTGTTGTGTCGCTTATCCGACGTTGGGACCAAACTTCTTCACAGACCCTGCCATCGCCTTGAGGCACTCGAGCTTTGAGTTGAAGGGCGAGTCGCAGCCGGGGCACAGGATGTATCCATAAGGCCCGACTTGGTCAATGAGCTTCTTGCAGTACGCCTCGACCTGCTCGGGCGTTCCAAAGCTCTGCAGCGAGGCAGGCACATCGCCCATGATGCAGGCATGGTCGCCGATGACCTCGCGCGCCTTGAAGATGTCGGTCATGCCGTCGAGGGCGATGATGAACTTGTGGCGCGGAAGCTCCTTGAAGTACTCGATCCCGTTGTCCCAGTTGGAATCCAGGTGGAAGACGGGGATGACGCCGTAGTCGATGCAGAGCTCGCAGTTCTGCCTCATATACTTCCACGAGTACTTCTGGAACATCTCGGGGCTGAGCAGGTCGGGCGTGCCGCGCCAGCCGCCGATCCAGACGCCGAGCGGGCGGGTGGCCGGATCCTTAAACTGGGCCTCCCAATCGGCCAGGTTGCTCTCCTGAACGATGTCGAAGACCCGCTCGACCTTCTCAGGAATCTCGTAGAGATCGTCTCCCATGAAGTTCATGAGGGTGCGACCGCCGCAGAACATCTCGATTGGGGCGGGGCACGTGCCCTCTGCAATATTGGGTAGGCCGTTCTCGATAAACAGCTGCTTTGCCCGTGCCGAAGCCTCAAAGAAACCGCAGGCAGCAAGCTTGCCCACAGGGTCGCCCAGGCGGTTGACCATCACGTCGTTGAGCCAGGCCTTGTAGTCGCCGTCGAGAATTGCGTCGTAATCGTCCTCGGTCAGAATCTCCTGCTCGTCAACCTGCCAGAGCTCGTTGTCGCTCAGCTCCTTGCCCGGCAGCTTGACCTTGCTGGCCCAGAGCAGCGTGAGGGCATTGGGGTTGAAGCAGGCGGTCTGGCATGCATCGGGGTCGCCATACAAGCGATAGCCCTCGAGGTTGGTGCGCATGTTGATGTCCATGTCCGACACGTAGTCGGCCAGCTTGACGCCCGTGATGGCGGCGTTGACAGCCGGTCCGCCCGCCACAAACGGGACGCGGTCGATGAGCTGGAAGTCCATAGCGGCGCGGACGCGCTCCAGATGCTCTTGATACAGGTTAGTCATGACACTGCTCCTCTCAGCCGTGCTTATGGCACATAACGCATCTACTGGTTTTGTTTGGATTGTCCGGATATAACAAAATGGTAACCGGCTCTTCTCTAGCAGGATAGAGTGCTTAACCACAGAAATGTGCTAGGGTAACAGGGCAATGACTGTGCTAGCAGCACATCTCATGAAAAGAGCCCGGATGAAGCTCAGCATGTATCTGATAGAGCGTTGGCTGGCCGCCTACCATCCAATCGCCATCATCAACTCTGGCGAGCGCGAGATAGAAGGCGCCCGGCTCTTCTCGGACACCGCCGATATCAGCAGCAGCTACCTCTATGTGGGGAGCAACGAGGAGTTTATGGGCGGTCGCCCGCACGAGACGCTGGTCATGTTTCGTCAGGATGTGCTGAGCATTCAATCAGACGATGTCGCCAACATCTTCAACGACGTACTCTCGGCGTTTCAGTTCTATAACGACCTGGAGGCGCAGCTGCTCTCATGCACCTCCCACGAGAATCCCGAGCAGCACATCCTATCGGCCTGCGAGGATCTGATCGGCCCCTCGTTCATCTACACCAATGACCTTGAGATGATCGCAGTCTCTCAAAACTACTCCGACCGCTTTGTCAATAGGTTTTGGGACGCCATCGTGCTGGGTAAAAAGGATAGAGAGAAGCAGAGCATCCTCGACGCCCATGTGCTGCTCTCGTTTACCAGCGGCAGCCATCACATGCTCGAGTTCAGAGAGCCCGCCGCCGCCCCTTACGACTACGGCATCTACAACACATACTTCTCGGCCACCGGGGTGCCCATCGGCTTCATGGTCAACTCGAGCAACGCCCCCATAACTCCTTACGAGCGCGACATCGCCAGCATCATCGTCGACGCGCTCGAGATTGCGCAGCGCAATCTGGCCCTCCCGCCCCGCCTCGCCATCTCAAATTCGCCCGATGACGTGATGCTGATCAGGCTCCTGAACGGCACGGGCATCGAGCGGGCCACCGAATATCTCCAGTCCATGAAAGCGCTGAGAGACGGCATGGCCTACCAGCTCTTTGTCAGCGACCAGACAGATACCTTCCTGCTTCCCGCCCTGCACCGCGAGCTCAGCAACACGCTGCCCAACAGCGTGGTCGCCATCTGGCAGCATCAGGTTGTGGCCCTTGTATGGAACCGCCAAGGCCACACCCAAGATTTGGGGCGCGCCGTAGCAAAAGCCATCGCCCCTTGGGGTCGGAAGGCAAAGGTGGGCTTTGGGGCGAGCAACCCCTTTACGCGCCTGTCGGAGGCCCCGCTGTTTCTCCCCCAAGCTCTGGCCGCCGCTCGGCACAGCTCGGGTGCAGGCGAGACGGCACCATTTTCTGAGGTAGCGGTTGACTTCCTGCTGACGTGCGCAGACCGGCAGGAGCAATGCGCCGCCCGGCACCCCGCGGCGTTGGCCTTTAACGCCGCAGACGCACGCGACGGAGGCCAGCTCGCAGCCACAATGCGCACCTACCTGCTCTGCGAGCGAAGCATCAAGCAGGCCGCCGACCTCCTCTTCATCCATCGCAATACGGTCCTCTACCGCATCAACCAGATGCGCAAGCTCGCGAGCTTTGACCTCGACGACCTGAACGATCGCACATACCTGCTGGTCTCGCTGCTTATTGG
>OMWF01000203.1 GCA_900314665.1 uncultured Actinomycetes bacterium | reverse complement strand
TCCATGGGTTTCAGGCTCTCGTACGTCAACTACAAGCGCTACATGGAGGCCATCGGAGCCTACAACGACGAGAACCGCAAGAAGCCGACGGAGCAGCGCATGAGCTACTTTGTGGCGTTGCAGCATCAGGCGGTCGAGGACGGCATGCTCCCGTACCTGCTCTCGCCGGGCAACCTGGTGTACCCCGTCGTGGGCGCTGAGAACCAGGAGGACATGGACGTCTGCCTGGACGCCACCGCTACGTACTACTGCCGCAACACCTCCGTCGAGGACACCACGCGCCAGATCGTCGACCAGCACCGCAAGGTTCTCCTCTTCGTGGAGTTCCTCCGCAAGTACGTGCCGGGCTTCGAGCGTTGCACGCTGGCCCATTTTGCCGACCAGAATGGCACGCGCGAGTCGCGGCGCATCGTCGGTCAATACGTGTTCACAGCTGAGGACATGTGCCGTGCCCGCAAGTTCGACGACGGCATCGCCATCTATCCCGAGCCGCTCGACTCGCACCATCCCACCAGCAGCACCCAGACGGCCTTGCGCCATATCCACCTGCCTGAGCCCGTCAAGCCCGCGGTCTGCCGTCCGTCGGAGGACGACGGCAACTACGCACGGCACCCCTATGCCCCGCTTGAGGGCTACGAGGTCCGTCCCAACCCGCGCGAGTTCAGCGAGATCCCTATGCGCGCTCTTATCGCCCAAGACGTCGACAACCTCTTTGCAGCAGGCAGGAGCATGTCGTGCGACTGGCACGGCATCGGTGGCGCGCGCATCATCGCCACCAGTATGACCACCGGACAGGCGGCCGGCAACGCGGCTGCGCTGTGCGTGAAGCACCACATCTCGGCGCCTTCGGTCGACGGCCGCGTCGTACGTGAGATGCAGAAGGAGCAGAACGTCCCGCTGGACAAGCCGCTCGAGGGCTACTGGGGACGTGTTCGCGACATGGAGGGCGAGCTCGGGGTCTCGCTTGACATGGCGCTTGTCATCGGAAAGGACGGAAGGACCTCCTTCCAGGCTTAGCACAAGCATTCACGTACGTGCCTGGACTGCTTTCCAGGTAGAAGGGGTGAGTCTTTATGGCCAAAAAAGAAGTGAAGTACGATGCCAAGTACTTCCTCAAGGTCGCGATTGGCTTCGTGATCGTCTGGTGCTTTGGCTTCTTGCCCGCACCTGCTCCCATGACCGCCGTCGGCATGAGGCTGGTGGGCATCTTCTTTGGCACCATCTGGCTCTTCAGCTTTGCCGGCGTCATCTGGCCGTCCATCATGGCTATTATCGCCACGGGCTACTCGGGCGCGTTTCCCAGCCTGGGCGCCGCCATCAGCGGGGCATTTGGCAACGCTATTCTGTGGCAGCTGCTCATCCTGATGCCCATCTGCGAGGCTATCTCCCGCAGCGGCGCCACGCAGAAGATCGCCTCCTGGCTTCTCTCGCGCCCGTTGGTCAAGGGCAAGCCGGTGCGCATCATGACCGCGCTCTTCCTGGGCACGTTCATCGAGGGCGTGCTCATCAGCGCCATGGCCGCCATGCTCATCACGTTCGCGCTGGTGGCTTCATTGCGCGACATGATCGGTTACAAGAAGGCGGACGCCTGGTCGGCCTCCACCATCGTCTCCAGCTTCGTCGTGGCGTTCCTGGGCGGCGCCGTCCTTCCCTTCAGGGGCTTCATCGCCGCCATGGTGGCGCCCTTCTCCAAGCTGCTCGGCTACGACCTCAACGCTGCCCTGTTTGTGATTGCCGCCATCATCCTGGGCCTGCTGGTCTGCTTCATCGCCCCGCTGCTTATGAAGTACCTGCAGCGTGTCGATATGAGCAAGCTCGGGGAGTTTGACTTCGCCGCCCAGTTTGCCGATGACAGCAAGTTCAACCGCTCCCAGAAGCTCCTTCTAGGCGGCTTCTGCATCATCATCGCGTTCTTTATCGCGCAGATCATCGTGCCGACCAAGAGCCCGCTGGGCCTGGCCCTCAACGGCTTTGGCGCCAACGGAATCTTCGCCGTGGTCGCCGTGCTGCTGAGCCTGCTTCTGACGGACGGCAAGCCGGTCCTGGACCTGCCGCTCATGATGAAGGAGGGCATGCCCTGGGGCGTCTTCATCTCCGTCGCGACCATGATCTGCGTCACCTCGAAGTTCACCGACGACGTCTCCGGCATCTCCCTCTGGCTCAACATGGTCCTGAGCGGTGCGGTGGAGTCCATGAACCCGGCGTTGTTCGTGTTCATCGTGCTGCTCATCACGGTCATCGTCACCGGCTTCTTCAGCAACCTGGGCACCTGCGCCATCATGCTCACTGCCGTGCTGCCTCTGTGCGGTGCGATGGGGGTCGAGCCAACGGCCATGACCTGCGCAATCGTCCTCGGCTCCTACCTCGCGGTGCTGAGCCCGGGCGGTTCCGGCGCCTGCCCCGTCCTCTTTAACAACGAGAACGTCACCTATGGCTCCATCTACAAGAACGCCATCCCGCTGCTGCTGGTCTACG
>OMWF01000004.1 GCA_900314665.1 uncultured Actinomycetes bacterium | reverse complement strand
GCGGCGACCACGGCAACCGCGGCAACGGCGGGCATCAGGGCGGTTCTCGGCCCAACCGCGATTCCCGCGGCCCGCGCGAGTAGCGGTCTGCCATGGCTGGGAACGCCTCGTCTGAAGAGGGGGTCTACCGCACTTCGGGCGGGTACGAGGTTTCCTGGCGGGCGCGGCGCAGGTCGGGCACCAAGGCGCCCGGCCTGCGCGTCTCGCCGCGCCAAGGGGTGGTGGTGACACTGCCCCTCGGCAGCCGTCTCGACCCGCGCGACGTGCTGCGGCGCTACGACACATGGCTGGAGCGCGCCGTGCGGCGCACCGCCGGCCAGCGTCAGGCGTACCTGCAAAGCCAGGAGGCCCCCGAGGCCGTCACCTTCCCGGTGAGCGATGAGACCTGGCGCGTCGATTACCACGAGACCGCGTCCAGCCGCATCCAGGTGCGCCTCGACGCTAACTTGGGACTGGTGCGTCTCTCGGGGGCCGTGACTCAAGACCAGCTGGTCCGCAAGGCCCTCCAGCGCTTTGTCAAGCTGCGGGCCGAGGACGTGCTGCCCGAGCTTCTGCGCCTGGTCTCCCGCTACGCGGGCATCCCCTACACGTCATGCCGGGTCTCCTCGGCGCGCTCCCGGTGGGGGAGCTGCTCGACGACGGGCGCCATCATGCTCTCGGACCGGCTCATGTTCTTGCCTCAGCACCTGGCCGTCCATGTCTGTCTGCACGAGCTCTCACACATCCCGCATCCAGACCACCAGTCCGGGTTCCATGCGCTGCTGGGGCGGCTCGACCCCGAGGCGGACGAGCACGTGGCTCAGCTCAAGGTGGCGATGGCGCTGGTTCCGGGGTGGATGGACCCGGAGTAGGCGGGCGGAGACGTCAAAAAGCTGTAACCGCTTCCACTTCAGGAATCCTAAAAAATCCTTTATACTATTTTGTTGCAATTCCATAAAGGAGTAGTGCACCCATGTGACGATGCGGTGCCCAGGCCTCTCGCAGTCCCCCTCGCATAGCGGGCGATTCGCAGCTGTCAGACGGTGTCATGCTGCAGGTAGAGGCGTTGATGACAGGAGTGACGCACATGAGCGAGGACCAGGAGAAGACCATCGATTTTGCTACCGCCACCGATAGCACAGAGGTCGCTGGGCAGGCCGTCTCCGATCCGGAGATTCTGGCTGCGCTGGTGGATAGCCTGGCAGAGGAGAGCCGTCGCGTCCGGCAGTTCTCGTCTGCGGCGCTCGACAAGGTCTCCGAGGAGCACGTCGAGCTGCTGGAGCCCTATGTCGAGCAGCTCTCCGACGCCCTCTACCGTCCTGAGGCCCAGACTCGCTGGCAGGCGCTTGAGATTATCGAGCGCCTGGTGGAGCACGGGTCCCAGGGCGTCGACACGGCCTGCGATGGCGCCGAGTCCTGCCTGTTTGACGAGGATTCGGGCATCGTCCGCCTCCATGCGTTCCGCTTCTTCACCGCATACGCCAGCACCACCGAAGAGCGTGCCGAGAAGGTCTGGCCTCTGATCGACGAGGCTATCCAGTGCTACCACGGCGACCCCGAGTTCACCGAGATGCTCAACGCGCTGTGCGTGATGGCCGGCAGCACCCCCTCAACAAAGGTCAAGCAGGCCATCGTCGAGCGCATGACGTTCGATGCCAACAGCGGCCGGGGCGGCCTCAAGCACCGCGCCTCGCAGATCATCGAGGCCGCGCAGTCGTAGCGCCACCGCACCAAAGAGGTCGTCACGGGCGTCCGCCGGTCATGCGGCGGGCGCCCGCTTTGCGAAAAGGAGGCTCCCATGGCCGAGCACACCGTCGTCCTCATCCCCGGTTTTGGGGCGGGGCCGCAGCTGGTCAACGCCGCCACGCGCGTCATCGATGCGGCGGGGGCAGGTCAGCTCGACATGACCTACCAGCTCTGCGATGAGCGCTGGGACCAGGACGTCGCTGCCGTTCCATCGTACGTGCCCGATGTCTGCCGCAAGCATCCGGTGGTGCTGGCCGGGCCGCTTGGCAAGCGCGGCGGGGCGGACCTTGACGGCGCGCTCCTGCGCGAGCTGGGGCTCTTTGCGCTCGCCAGCCCGCTGCTGCGCAAGGCTGAGTCAGACGCGCCGGCTCCGCTGCTGGTCTGTGCCGGCCCCGTGGACGGTATGGGCGCCGTCGACCTCGCCAAGGGCTCGCGGGCGGCGCAGAAGACTGCCCGGCTGGTGGGCGATGAAGGCGCGGGCCACGTGCCCGCCTCGGCCGCCCTCGCCCTGGAGCCCACCACCAAGGACGGTTGCGAGCAGCTCCTGGCCTGGGCCTTTGCGCGGGCGCAGCAGCGAGGGGCCGGCCGGGTGGCGGTGATTGCCGAGCCATCCTTGACGCGCACCGGCGGCGCGCTCATGGCCGAGGCGGCCGCGAAGCAGGCGGCCGAGGCCGAGGACGCCGTGACGCTTGCCCTGGTGGGCGTGCAGGAGGGCTTTGCCCTGCTGGCAGCGGGCATGCCGGGGGCTGACCTGCTCGTTGCTCCTGGGCGCTACGCGGCGGCAGCGTTGGGGGTTGCGGCCGGGCTGGCAGAAGGCGTCGGCGCCGCCCCACTGGTGGCGTGCGGCTCTGACCTAGTGTTCTTCTCGGCAGCGGGGGTGAGGGCAGACGATGAGAACCCAACCCCCTTAGGCATGCTGCGCGCCGCCGTCCTGTTGCTGCGCCATGTGGGCGAGAAGCCCGCCGCCGAGCGCCTGGAACAAGCGCTCCAGCAGACGTTGCAGGCAGCCGCAGGCAAGGCCCCAGATGGCCCCGAGGCCCTCGTCTCGGCGGTGCTTTCTGCCTTGCATGCGTAACGGGCAGTTGACGATGCGCTGACATACTCGTCACGAATTCCTAACCCTGACGCCTGCTGGGCGCTTGTAGGGGTGCGTTTGTCGGCGCCGACAGTTACACTTGCAGCGTATTCATCGACGGTTCCCAAACGCCAAGAGCAAGGAGCATGCGTGGGGCTTCCCGTAACTGCACCTGCCGGACCCATCGCGGTGAGCGCCTGCTTGCTGGGCCATGCCTGCCGCTTCAACGGATGTTCGCACTACAATGCCGCGGTCTCGGCTCTGGCCGCGGAGCGCAAGCTGATTCCCATCTGCCCCGAGGTGATGGGCGGGTTGTCCACTCCGCGCGCAGCGGCCGAGATCGTCACCCAGGACAGCGGCGTGCGCATGGTGATCGACGAGGACGGCAACGACCTCACCTCCTATTATGCCGAGGGCGCGGCGCGGGCGCTGGCCAAGGCGCTCGACGAGGAGTGCGGCTGCGCCATCTTCTGCGAGAAGAGCCCCAGCTGCGGGTGCGGACGCATCTACGACGGCACCTTCTCGGGTACCATCGTGAGGGGCAACGGGATCACCACACAGCTGTTTATCGACGCCGACATTCCGGTTTTTGCGGCCGACGACATCCGCTGACCCCCTGTGGCTTATCGCGGGCGTCCAGCGACGCGCATCGGATAAGGGAGGGAATGGCCCATGAGCAGGGTCGCCATCATCCTTGGTTCCAACTGCGAATCAGTTTCGGACCGGATGGAGGTGGAGAAGGTCATCCCCTACGAGGAGATTTCAGGCTTTCCTCAGGCGCCCGTGAAGGTCCCCGGCCACGCCTTGGAGGTGCTGGTCGGCTCCCTGGATGGGACGGAGGCGCTGTGCTACAGCGGCCGTTACCATCGTTACCAGGGCATTTCCGCCTACGACGTGGCGGCGCTGGTGCGCCATGCCTATCACGCCGGCTGCGACACCCTGATCATCACCACCGGGGCGGCGGCTCTCACCGACGAGCTGTCGGCAGGCTCGCTGATGGCGGTCACCGACCAGGTCGACCTGACCGGCGAGAGCCCCCTGGTGGGTCCGACCATGCTCTTTCCCGACGACGTGCCGTTTGTGGACATGTGCGGGGCGTACGACCGCCAGCTCATCGACATCGCCTGCCAGGTGGCCAAGAAAGCCGGCATCGCCCTGGCGCAGGGGGTGGCCGCCTGCACGGTGGGCCCCCAGTACCTGACCCGGGCGGAGGCGGGCGTGCTGCGACGGCTCGGGTGCTCGACGGTGACGCTGTCGCTCGCCGCCGAAGTCATCCAGGCCCGGGCGCTCGGGATGCGGGTGCTTGGCCTCTGCAACATCACGAGTCATGCGGGTGCGCCTTCAAACCACCGGTCGACGGACGAGATGCTCGACCAGACCAAGGCCGACTTGGGGCTGCTGGTCTCCGGGGTTCTCGCCCGGCTGGCGGGCGGCGCGGCGTCGCGCTGATAGGATAGAAGCCCGCAGGTGTCGGCGGCGAGGGTTGTGTGCCGGACGCCCCATCATGCCGTACTACGAGAGAAAGCAGGAGCCCATGGGTGTTGAAGCGCTTCCCCGCACCATCTGGTGGGAGCTTGACGAGCAAAGCGGGCAGGCTGCGGTCTGCCTTATCGACCAGACCCGCCTACCGCTGCTCAAACAGGTCATCCGCTGCACCAAGGTGGACCAGGTCTGCGACGCCATCACCACGCTGGCGGTGCGCGGGGCGCCCGCCCTGGGCGTGTCGGCGGGCCTCGCCCTGGCCCTGTGGGCGCTCAACGAGTCTGCCGAGCCAGACGTGGAGAGCTTCCTGGCCGCCCTCGACCGGGTGACCGATAAGGTGGCCAACGCACGCCCCACCGCGGTGAACCTCTCCTGGGGCGCCAGGCGCGCCAACCGGCACGCGCACGAGATGGCTGCCTCGGGCGCCGGTGTGGGCGCCCTCAAGATGGGACTGGTAGACCTTGCCAAGCAGATGATCGATGAGGACGAGGCCATCAACCGGCGCATCGGGGAGAACGGCGTGAGCGTGCTCTCCGAGAACTCCCAGGTCCTGACCCACTGCAATGCGGGGTCGCTGGCCACCGCCTACTACGGCACCGCCCTGGGCGTCATCTACTCGGGCTTTGCCGCCGGCCGCGTGAGCCATGTCTGGGTCGATGAGACCCGTCCGGTCAACCAGGGCGGGCGCCTCACCGCCTGGGAGCTGATCCAGGCGGGCGTGCCCTCGACGCTCATCTGCGACAACATGTCCGCTTCGCTGATGCGCGCGGGACAGGTGGATGCCGTGGTGGTGGGCGCCGATCGCATTTGCGCCAACGGGGACACGGCCAACAAGATCGGCACCTACGGCGTGGCGGTGCTCGCACACGAGCACCATGTGCCCTTCTACATCGCAGCTCCGCTGTCGACCATCGACCCCACCCTCGCGAGCGGCGATCAGATCGTCATCGAGCAGCGCAATCCGCGCGAGGTGGAGGGCTTTGACATCTCTGCCACGCTCGACCCCAGTTCGCCTGTCGAGAAGCGCGCAGTTGACTGGCTTACCCAGGAGGGCCCCATGGACTTCACCCTCAAGGGCGGGCACAAGATGCGCATCTCCCGCACGGACGACGGGTACCAGCTGGATGGTTGGTTCAAGAAGACCCCGACCGGGGTCAAGGTCTACAACCCTGCCTTTGACGTGACCCCGGCCCGCTATATCGCCGGCATCATCACCGAGGCCGGCGTAGCTCGCAGGGGCGCCGATGGCGTCTATCACCTCGAGCACGCCCACGATCAAGGATTTGATCCGACAAAAGCCTAGGTCCAGGCTGCGCACACCGGATCTGCCTGCTGAAACGTGACTTAGCTAAGCCCGCTCCCGCCCTTGACCCAGAACATCTGTTTGCATACTATGCGTACGGATGTTCGTGTTTTGGGAGGGGAGCGGGCCTTTGGATATCGAGGAGAAGCTGCGCATCCTGTCGGATGCTGCCAAATACGATGTGGCCTGCACCTCCAGCGGCGTGGGCCGCAGCGCCAAGTCAGGGTCGGTGGGGTATTCCAGGTCTGGCGGCATCTGCCATGCATTCTCGAGCGATGGCCGGTGCGTCTCGCTGCTTAAGGTGCTTCTCACCAACAAGTGCGCATACGACTGTGCCTACTGTGCCAGCCGGGCCAGCAACGAGCGTCCGCGGGCACAGTTCACGCCCCGCGAGCTTGCCGAGCTCACGATCGGCTTCTATCGGCGCAATTGCATCGAGGGCCTGTTTCTGTCCTCGGCGGTGCTGCGCGACCCCGATTACACCGTAGAGCGCATGAT
>OMWF01000210.1 GCA_900314665.1 uncultured Actinomycetes bacterium | reverse complement strand
CGGCCCTCAGGGTATCGGGTTCCCACATTCATCCGCACATGTACGGATGAATGTGGGAGGTGTTCGGATAAAGTTGATAATCAAGGGAGCCTCGAGGAACGCCGCGCTTGAAGTGGCCGATGGACTGAGGCAACTGCTGACGGATACAATGCGAGGCAGCTCACGGCCGATTGAAACCGAACTGGCGTCGGAGGCGAAGCCTGCCTGCAGTGCGGCGGACGCGGGCGCGCGGACGCGGTGCCTCGCTCGGCCGCTGCGCCAGCATCGTCGAGCACCGACAAAGGAGCCCCCATGCCCTGGATTGCCACCTATGCGTCGCCGTTGGGCGAGCTTGCGATGCTGGTCGATAATGCCTGCCTGGTGGAGCTGTCCCTTCCAGGCGCGACCTCGCCCGCCGCCCGTGCTCCAGGCCTCAGACCGGCGTCCGGGAGCCATCCGGTGGTTTGCCTGGTGGCATCCTGGCTTGACGCCTACTTTGCCGGAGAGGACCCGGACCCGGACGCGGTGCCGCTCTCTGCTGCCGGCACCCCGTACCAGCAGCGGGTCTGGAACCGGGTGAAGGACGTCCCCTATGGAGAGGTGGCCTCCTATGGCGAGATAGGAGCCACCATCGACCCGCCGTCTACCGGCCACGCCGTGGGCGGCGCGGTGGCTCGATGCCCCTTCTCTCTGGTGGTGCCCTGCCATCGGGTCATCGCCTCCGACGGCACCCTGGGCGGCTTTGGCGGCATCGAGGCGATGAAAGCCCGGCTTCTGGCCTTTGAGGGCTTTGACCTGGGGCTCATCAAAGGGTTGCGGCCAGACTTACAGAGAGGCACGGAGCCACGCCGCTGAGGGAGGGGAGCGAGCCGCCAGCGGGTCGCGGGGCACCGGCAGGCCTCTGAAGGTGACCTGTGAATGACAGTTGAGAGGCAGGCTGCGGTTCAGGCATTACCATCAGAGCAGGAATCAAGCGGTTGATCAAGCACCCTCGACACAGAAAGGACCCGCACCTATGGCAAAGAAGGATCTGGGCGTTGCGTCTGCTGTTGCACCTATGCCCGTGCTCATCATCGGCACCTACGACAAGGACGGCAATCCCGACGCCATGAACGTCGCGTGGGGCGGTCAGTGCGGTGGCAAGAACATTGCGCTCAACCTCTCCAGCCATCAGACCACCGACAACCTCAAGGAGACCATGGCCTTCACTTGCGCCCTGGCCGACAAGGACCACATGGTGGCCGCCGACTACGTGGGCATCGTCTCGGCCCGCAAGGTTCCCGACAAGGTGGCTCAGGCGGGGCTCACCCCCGTCAAGGCCAGCCACGTCAACGCGCCGGTGTTTGAGGAGTTCCCCATCACCATGGAGTGCAAGGTGCTCTACATGAACGAGGAGCTGGGCGAGACCCGCGTGGTGGGCGAGATCGTGAACCTCATCGCCGACGAGTCGGTTCTGACCGACGAGGGCAAGATTGACCTCACCAAGTGCAACCTCATCTCCTTTGACACCTGCCAGGCGGGCTATCTCGAGCTCGGCGCCCGGGTGGGCAACGCCTTCTCCGACGGAAAGCAGCTCATCAAATAGACGGGACGGAGCAGGTATCGTTTCCTGGCGCGTGGCGCGGGCCTGGCCTTTATCGACCAGGCCCGCGCTGTCTGTCTGGACGGCAAGGTTGAGGCGGCGAGTTTCAGGAAGGGTGGGCATATGTCACAAGGCGCGTCGGCCAAGATTGGATTGGTGGTTGAGGGCGGGGGGATGAAGTGCGCCTACAGCGCCGGTATCCTCGACCGCTTCATCGACGAGGGCATCTCCTTCGACTACGCGGTCGGGGTGTCTGCCGGCAGCGCCAATGCCGTTTCCTATCTGGCGGGGCAGCGAGGCCGCGCCCTGCGCTTCTACACCGACCACATCCACGAGCCGGGCTACTTTGGGTTCAAGAGCTGGCTTACGACCGGCGACCTCTTTGGCCTGCAGTACATCTACGGCACCCTCTCCAACGAGGGCGGCGCGGACGCCCTCGACTTCCAGGCCATTCTCGCCAACCCCTGCGTCTTTGAGGCGGTGGCCACCGACGCCGCCACCGGCAAGCCGCACTACTTCACCAAGGCCGACATGGGGCCGCGGGACTTTCGCGCCATCATGGCGAGCTCGGCTATCCCGGCTGCATGCCGGCCTGTCGAGATTGGCGGGCGCCGCTACTTCGACGGCGGCATCTCAGACTCGATCCCCGTCGAGCGGGCGCTTGCCCAGGGATGCGACAAGCTGGTGGTGGTGCTCTCGAAGACGCGCGACTACTACAAGCGGCCAGAGGCTCACAAAGCCCTGTACCACCTGCTTTGCCACAAGTACCCCAAGGCGGTGGAGGACCTCGACCGCCGTCATCTCATGTACCGCGCCTGCCAGGCCAGAACCTATGAGCTCGAGTCCCAGGGCACGGCCTTCGTCTTTGCCTCTACGGAGCCCATCGACATCGGCACCTATACCATGGATGTAGATAAGAACCAGGCCCTTTACGACAGGGCGCTGGCCGATTTCGACCAGCGCCAAGGCGAGCTTATGGAGTTTCTGCGGGCTTGAGCCGTCGCGAGGCGCTGAGGGCCCCTACTCGTAGCCCATCTCGGCGATCTGGTCCTCGTCCATACCGAAGTAGTGGCCCAGCTCGTGAATCACGGTCCGGCGGACTTCATCCAGGGTTTGGTCCCGGTCGAGCCCCAGGCGCTCATGGGGCCCCTTGAAGATGGTGACCATGTCGGGCAGGTCACCCGGGTATCCGTAGCCGTCCGCCCGCTCGTCAAGGCTCACTCCCTCGTACAGACCGAGCAGATCGCCTTCGTCCCCGCCATGGTCGTCCGCATCGCCGTCGGCGTTGAGCTGCTCTTCTGTGGGCTCTTCGGCGGCCATGACGACGATGTTCTCCAGGGCTTCGGCAAACTCGTCGGGCAGGGCGTCGAGGGCGTCGGCGATGGCGCCCTCAAACTCGTCGTCGGATAGCGTGGCCATGTGCGCAGCCCTTCTCGTCAGTGCCCGCCGCCGGCGGTCATCTTGATGGCGTGCTCAAGCTGGTCGGCCACGGCGTCCCAATTCTCGCGGGCGGCCCGCTCGCTGCCGGGAAAGTTGATGATCAGGGTGGTGCCGCGCTGGGCGGCGATGGCCCGGGAGAGCATGGCGCGGCGGGTGATGCCCATCGAGTAGGCGCGGATGGCCTCGGCGATGCCGGGCACCTCGCGGTCCATGACTTTGCAGGTGGCCTCGGGGGTCACGTCGCGCAGGGACAGGCCGGTGCCTCCGCAGGTGAGGCAGACGTTGGCGTGCAACTCGTCGCAGGCGCGCGTGATGGCCGCCGCCAGCTCGTCCACGTTGTCATCGACCACCACCCGGTCGAGGCAGGTCCAGCCGTTCTCGGCGATAAGCGACTCCAAGGCCGCGCCGGCCGTGTCGTTTTCCAGGGAGCGGGTGCTCGAGGCGGTGACGATGGCAAAGGTGAGCTCGGTGTGCTCGTCATGGTCGTGGTGCGGTGCGTGCTCGTGTGCGTGCGGCATGAGACAGCTCCTTTATCTGCGATAAACCCGAGGGGCGGGGGGTCTAGCGAATCAGGTCCTCGACGCTCTGGCTGGCGGTGATGCGCTCCCCGCGGGCCAGGGCCTCGCGCACCGCCTCCGCCTTCTTGTGGTCCTCGTCCTGGTCGAGCTCTGCGAGTTCGGCCGCGGCCTGGGCAAACTCATCGATGGCGCTCTGGGGCGTGGCGTCGCAGTGACCGTCGCCTATCGAGAGCACCTCGAGGGTATCGCCCACCTTGACGTGTCCCGGCTTGCGGACCACGGCAAAGATGCCCTCGCGCGGGAAGATGCAGTCGCCGGCCAGGTAGTAGATGGCGCAGCGGGTGTGACAGACCTTGCCGATCTGGCTGATCTCGAGCTCGGCGTCGCCTGCGCGCAGCCTGGATCCCATGGGGAGCGCCAGCACGTCGAGGCCGCGGGTGGTGAGGTTCTCGCCAAAGTCGCCCGCCTTGACGTCGAGCCCGGCGGCCTTTGCCTTGGCGATGGACTCCTCTGACAAGAGCGAGACCTGGCGGTGCCAGGCGCCGGCATGGGCATCTCCTACCAGGCCCCAATCCACCTTGAGGTCGCCCTCGCCGCCGGTCACGGGCTCCTTGCGGGTGCCCTTGCGGGGAGAGGCGTTGAGGGAGGTGATGATGCCGGTGTCGCCTGCCTGCGGCATCACCAGGTTGGTGATGTTGGCCGCCGCCTCGGGGCTCATCGCGTCGGAGGGGATGGCCATCCTGCGGGGGTCGGCCACCGGCACCCCCTGCGGCTGGTTTGCGTCAGTGCTCTGCACGTCATCACTCATGGGGCTTTCCCTCCCTGGTCCAGAGGCCGGTCTTGCCGCCCTCCTTGCGCAGCAGGTGCACCTCGGAGATCTCCATTCCCCGGTCCACCGCCTTGCACATGTCGTAGATGGTGAGCAGCGCGATGGAGACGCCGGTCAGGGCCTCCATCTCGATGCCCGTCTTGCCGGTCACCTTGGTGGTGCCGGTCACGCGGATGCCCACCCGGCCGTCGGCGCGCTCGCCGGCGAGCACGGGGGCGGTGTCGATCTGGGCCTTGGTCATGGGCAGCGGGTGGCACATGGGGATGAGCTGGCTCGTGGACTTGGCGCCCATGATGCCGGCCACCCGGGCGCAGGCCAGCACGTCGCCCTTGGCGGCCCTGCCCTCGCAGATCATGGCCAGGGTGTCGGGGTGCATGGCGATGAACCCCTCGGCTGTGGCCGTGCGCTTGGTGTCGTCCTTCTCGGACACGTCCACCATCCG
>OMWF01000080.1 GCA_900314665.1 uncultured Actinomycetes bacterium | reverse complement strand
GCTTCTCGACCGCTACCTCGATGCCCATGGCGAGGAGCGCAACGATGGGGACCCCGACCGCATCATGGACGTGCGGGTCGAGAAGGGCAGCGCCCTCGACGGCTGCCCGGTGGGCGGCGTCGACTGGCCGACAAGCTCGCTGCTCCTGAGTCTCCACAAGGCGGAGCGCATCGTGGTCCCGCGGGAGAGCGTGCGCATCCGCCACGGCGATCACCTGGTGGCCATGCCCGTAGGGCCGCGCCCGCAGGCCAAGCGCGAGCTTCTGAGGCTGGCGCAGGGTCCGGGGCGCAAGGCCGTCTGACGGGGCTGGCCGGCGGGCGGCCGCGACAACAAAAAAGGTCCGCCCCCGGCTTGGAGGGCGGACCTTGCTTGTCGGAGCGTCTGTCGGGCGCGGGCCTTACTCGCAGTCGACCTTGTGGACCCAGCCAAACTGATCGGGGATCTCGCCGTCCTGGATGCCGGTGAGGGTCTCGCGCAGCTTGCGCATCACCGGGCCGGTCTCCTCCATGCCGTAGACGATCTTCTCGTCGTCCTTGTCGACCTCGCCCACCGGCGAGATGACCGCCGCGGTGCCGCACATGCCGCACTCGACGAAGTCGCCGATCTCGGAGAACTTGACCGGGCGCTGCTCGACCGTCATGCCGAGCATCTTGGTAGCCACGTCCACCAGCGAGCGGCGGGTGACCGAGGGGAGGATGGAGTCGGTTGCCGACTGGGGCACCACGAGCGTGCCGTCCTCCTTGACAAACAGGAGGTTGGCGCCGCCGGTCTCCTCCACATAGGTGCGGCTCTGCGGATCGAGGTACATGTTGTCGGCATAGCCCTCAGCGTGGGCCTGCACGCTCGGGTAGAGGCTCATCGCATAGTTGAGGCCGGCCTTGATGTTGCCGGTGCCGTGGGGCGCGGCGCGGTCGTAGTCGGAGACCTTGAGCTTGACGGGCTTGACGCCGCCCGAGTAGTAGGGGCCGACCGGCGTGGTGAGGATGCGGAACTGGTACTCGAGCGCCGGCTTGACGCCGATCACGTCGCCGGTGGCAAACATGTACGGGCGAATGTAGAGCGTGGCGCCGGACCCGTAGGGCGGCACCCAGGCGGCGTTGGCGCGGATGACGTCCTCAACGGCCTCGATGAAGCGCTCCTTGGGGAAGGGGGGCATGCACAGGCGCTGGGCCGAGTTGTACATGCGCTCCGCGTTCTGGTCCGGGCGGAAGCAGACGATGTCGCCGTTCTTAGAGGTGTAAGCCTTGAGGCCCTCAAAGACCTCCTGGCAGTAGTGCAGCAGGCCGGCGCACTCGGAGAGCGTGATGGTGTGGTCGGGCGTCAGCGTGCCCTCGTCCCAGGCGCCGTCCTTGTAGTTGGAGAAGTAGCTGTAGTCCGTATGCCGGTAGCTGAAGCCCAAGCTACCCCAGTCGATGTCCTTCTTCTGCATCGAGACCCTCTTCCCTTGTGCGTGGCCAATGTCCATTCGCCCTGCCGTGCAAGGCGAACTGCATCAGCGTACTACTTCTGCTGCCGGCGCAATGCCGCCTGAGCGCGACAAATGCCGTGGGTGCGCCGCAGTTCCGTACGGGCGCGCGGCGTCAGAGGCGGGAGCGGCGCGGGGCCAAAGCCGGCTCAGTCGTGCGGCAGCTCCAGGTCCTCACGAGGCGCCAGGGGAACCACCAGCACCGGGATGGACTGCTTGTGGCTCAGGCCCGAAGCGACCGAGCCGCCCAGAAGCTCGCGCAGGCGTGGGCCGGCGCCCGGCTCGCGGGTCCCCACGGCGATGCAGCGGGCATCGAGCCGCGCCGCCAGCCTGGCGAGCGCCGGCACCGGCTCCTCGGCCACGTGCATGAAGCGCCACACCACGCCCGTGCCGTCCATGTGACTGGAAATCTCCTTCAGCAGCTCCTTCTCGGAGCGCTCCCACTGCTCGTTCAATGGATTGTCGATGAGGGGGACCTTGTCGGGGAAGGCGTCGATGACCGCCTGGGCGTTGGGGCGCTGCGGCTCGGCGGCGTTGGAGACGTCCGCGTATACGATGGCGAGGGTGTCGCCCAGCTCGCGCGCGAGACGGGTCGCCGCCTGGTAGAGCGCGGGGTCCTGGCCCGGGACGACGCCTACCACGATGTGGTTTGAACCGGTGTTCTGGCTGCTCATGAGAGATCACTCCTCAGGTCGCGTACCCGATGCGGCATCGATGCCGGCGATGCAGCACCCGTGCATCTACATGGTAGGACAACAGGGGCGCCAAAGCGTCCTCCTCGGCAAAGACGCTGCAGTTGCGTTACGGTTTACGCAACATATCCGGCACGCGCAAAGGAGACCCGCCCATGACGCAAGCGCAAACGGACCGCGAGCAGCTCATCGACTCCCTGGTGGGGGCCGAGTGGGCGTTCTTTCAGAATGTCAACAACGTCGGTGGTCGAGCGAGCTGCCAGGACATGCCGCAGACCTTCTCGGTGATGCGCAGGAGCCAGTTTGCCATCTGGACCGACGAGGCGCTGGCAAGCTACCAGGCCGACCTCGACCGCGCGCTGGTCGAGGGCCGCAACCCCCTGGCCGAGAAGTACGGGTACATGATGGAGAGCACTCATCCCGACGAGTACGCGCAGATCAAAGGCGATCTTCCCGCGGTGTCTCCGCAAAAGGCCGAGCTGGTGGAGAAGATCGTGGCCATCCAGGTGGGATGGGCCACGGAGATGGCGCAGCGCTACCCGCACTTCATGCGGCACGGGCGCCCGCTGCACACCTCGGACGACCGGCTGGGGACATCGATCGAGACCTACTCCCGAGGCGAGCTCAAAACCTACTCAGAGGCCACGTTGCAACTAATTTACCAGCGCTTCTCTGAGGCTCAGGCGGAAGGTGTCAACCTGCAGGAGCAAAGCGACGAGGCCCAGGTGCGCATGCTCGGCTACGCCAGCCTGGCCGCTGCCGAGAAGACCGCCGCCTCAGGCTCGCGCTGAGCCGCATGGCCCCGACCTCCAAGGAGGACCCACCCATGGGAACCACCCGCATCCTCGTCATCGGCGGCACGTACTTTGCCGGCCGGGTCTTCTCGATCTACGCCTCGCGCCGTGAGGACATCGAGCTCACCTGTGTAAACCGCGGGTCGCGACCGCTCAGGCGCGACAACGTGACCGAGCTCGTCGCCGACCGCACCGACGCGGCGGCGCTCAAGCGGGCGCTTCGCGGCGCCTCCTTCGACGCCGTCATCGACTTTTGCGCCTACCATGCGGGCGATGTCCGCGCCATCTTTGAAAGCGGTGTGACGTACGGTCGCTACGTGCTGCTGTCGACCGTCAACGTCTACCAGCCGGACGCGCCGTCGCCGCAGGACGAGGCCACCCCGCGCTCCACGGTCGAGCAGATCTCGGCCCGCCCCGGCTACCCGCCCGAGCTGGTGGACTACCTGAGCGGCAAGCGGCGGCTGGAAGACGAGCTTCTCGACTGCTGCGCCGATGCAAACACCGGCTGGACCATCCTGCGCCCCTCGTTCATCTACGGGCCCTTCGATTACACCCCGCGCCTGCTCACCTATCTCAATTGGCTTGCCCACGGCGACCCGCTGCCCTTCCCGGACGACTCCCGCTCGCGCTTCTCGTTCATCTACGTGAAGGACCTTGCCCAGCTGCTCTTCAAGGTGCTCGAGACGCCCGCCACGCGCAACCAGGCGTACAACCTGGCGGCACCCGATGCGGTCGACTGGCCCCGGTTCGAGGCGTGCCTGGGCGCCCTGCCGTCCGCCACGCCGCAGCGCTGCGAGCACCTCTCCGTGGCGCAGATCGACGAGCAGCGCATCCCCATCATGTTCCCGCTCGAGGGCGACGAGTGGTATGCGGGCGATAAGATCGCCCGCGACGTGGGCGGCTTCACGTTCACGACCTTTGAGCAGGGCTTGGCGGAGACCTGGGACATCCTCAAGGACGTGCTCTGAGCATCAGAAGGGGAGAAGCCCCGGCGACGGGGCCTCCCTTGCTAGCACTCCCAGCTTCTTGCCAACGATGAGAGCCTCACCACCAGCGGGTGGTCCGCAAGCGCATCCATCTGCGCGATGCGGTCGATTTGCGCGGCTGCGGCGGCGCACTTGTCTGCCTTGCCGCGGGCGTGGTAGAGGGTACCGGCGTTGGCGTAGACCACGATCGCGTCGATGGGGCTGGCAGTGGTCTTGGGCAGGTCGGCGACGGCCTGGTCAAAGCTTCTCTCGGCGTCGTCGGCACGGCCCTGCTTCAGCTCGAGCGCGGCGATCTGGTTGAGCAGGCTGATGTAGTGGGCGTTGATGGTGAGCACCCCGCGGTCGTAGAGGTCCATGGCCCGGCGCAGGTACTCCTCGGCATGCGTCAGGTCGCCCTGGGCTTGATAGGCATTGGCCACGTTTTGGTAGCCGGTGGCGAGGTCGAGAGACTCCGGCTCGATGCGCTCCACGATCTCGAGCGAGCGCAGGTAGCACTGGCGGGCGCGGGCCGGGTCCTGCCGGGCCTCTGCGAGATGTCCCTGGTAGTTGAGGCAGGCGGCATACTCGCGCGAGCCCTTGTCGACGAAGAGCCGCTCGGCTTCGGTAAGACAGCGCTCGCAGCTGTCCAGGTCTCCGCACAGGCGGTAGAGCTCGCCCAGGTTGTCGAGGCAGGTCGCATAGACGTCGCTGTCGCGTCCGGCGATCTCCTCCAAGGCCGGCAGCGCCTTGAGAAACGCCTGCTCGCCGTCTTGGTACTGGGCGGTAACCCTCAAGAAGGTGCCCAGCTCGTTCATGACGGTGGCGTAGTCGGCGGTGTGGGTTCCCTGATCGCGCTCGACCTCCTCCGCCAGCTCTCGCAGGAAGCGGTCGAGGTCTTGCGGGGCGAGCGTGGACCACGCCTCGTCGATGCGGTCGGTGAGCTTGGACATGAGGCATCTCTCCTTTACGGGCTGCCGGTCGGCTGCACGAGGCAACTGGCAGCATGGGCAAGGCGTATGGCAGGTAACAATATAGTTGTTCCGGAAGAGGCCAGGGCACGGAGCCGACGGCTAAGTCATTTGTGATGATAGTAATTAGATATATTGAGATATGATTTCATCATAGGGTAGCAAGATAGATTACCAGCAAATATCACAAAATGAACGTTACGCTTTTTGCAGCTCGCCGTTTATCTGTTGATGGTTTCCGTTATGATGGATAGCGTAATAAACGCTCGCTGGTGGGGTCGTGCGCAGAGATTGCCGTATCCGCCATGTGGTTCTTGCGCGCCTTGCGGCTCCTGCGCTCGATTGCGAGCTAGCCGCATCGTAAAAGACAGCGGGTCGCCAGGCGCCCTGATTTCAGGGCGCCTGCTGTTCTAGAGAGATCTCGACATTGGGGGAGGGGAATGCCCTTGAACGTCTTGCTCCTGTTCCTGGTCGTCTACCCGGCAATCGCCGCTGGTTTGCTGCTGCTCGTCCGCAGCGATTCCTTCAGGGGCGTGTTCGTGCCGGTCTCGGCAGCCCTGGTGGCTGCCGGCTCGATCGCGGTGGCCGTGCTCTTTGCGCTGGGCGGAGGCAAGCCGGTCGCCCTATCGTTTGAGTGCGAGGCTATCGATGTAGTCTTGGCGCTGGTGGACGCGCTCATCGCCATCAGCATCGCGGTCATCGCGGGACGTGGGCACAAGCCCTGGATCGTGCTTCTCGCGATCATCCAGCTTGCGTTGCTCGCGGTCAACGAGCTTGCCGTGGCACCGCGGGCGAGCGTTTTCACGCCCATCTATGTGGACACGCTCTCGGTGATCATGGCACTCGTCATCGGCATCATCGGCACCGGAATCACGGTCTACGCCATCGGCTACATGCGCGACTTCCAGCGCCATGCCGACTCGGACCGCCGCCACGTCTTCTTCGCCGTGATGTGGATCTTCCTCACCGGCATGTACCTCATCGTCTTCTCCAACAACCTGGCCTGGCTCTTCTGCGGCTGGGAGATCACCACGGTCTGCTCGTTCCTGCTTATCGGCTACACCAGGACCGAGGAGGCCACCCGCAACGCGTTCCGCCAGATCTGGATGAACCTGCTGGGCGGCCTCGCCTTTGCCTGCGCCAACATCGTCTCCGGCCTCTTTGGCATCGGGGAGCTCACGCAGCTCATCGCCTTGGGGCAGTTATCACCTACCGTCGTCACCACCTTTGTCGTGACCCTGCTGGGCTTTGCCGCCATCACCAAGGCCGCGCAGATGCCGTTCCACACCTGGCTTTTGGGCGCGATGGTTGCCCCCACGCCTACCAGCGCCCTCCTGCACAGCTCGACCATGGTCAAGGCCGGCTGCTTCCTGCTCATCAAGCTCGCGCCGGCCTGCGGCCTCAACATCCCTGGCATAATGCTCATGCTGGTGGGCGGCTTCACCTTCATGATGACCTCCATAATGGCCATCACCCAGAGCAACGCCAAGCGCGTGCTGGCCTACTCGACCATTGCCAACCTGGGCCTGATCGTGGCCTGCGCGGGCATCGGCAGTCCGCTTGCCACCTGGGCGGCCATCTTCCTGCTCATCTTCCATGCCGCTGCCAAATCGCTGCTCTTCCTGTGCGTGGGCACCGCCGAGCACCACATCGGCTCCCGAAACATCGAGGACATGGACAGTCTGTTCAGCCGCATGCCGCGCCTCTCGCGCTTCATGGTGATCGGCATGCTCGTCATGTTCATCGCCCCCTTCGGCATGCTCATCTCCAAGTGGGCCGCCTTCCAGGCCTTTATCGACTCGTACAACATTGGCCTGGTGCTGATGCTCGCCTTTGGCTCGGCGGCCACCTTCTTCTTCTGGGCCAAGTGGATCGGCAAGGTGAGCGCCTCGGCACGCTCCGAGGTGTCGGTCGAGCAGGGCGTGCACGCCTCCGAGTGGCTGGCCATCACGCTCATGGCCGTGCTGGCAATCGCCTGCACGCTGCTCTTCCCGCTCATCTCGTACTTCGTGGTCGACCCCTACCTGGGGGTCTCTACCGGGGTGGGGCTCGACAACCTGTGGCTGCTCTCGGCCTTGGCCTTGGTCGTGGTGGCGGTCATGGTCGGCATCTCCGGGCGTCCCTCCGGCAAGGGCCGGACGCTGCCCGTCTACCTCTCGGGCGTCTCGCTCGACGGCGATGACCGTGTCTTCAGCGACTCGATGCAACAGCCCCTCGAGGCCACTCAGCGCAACTGGTACATGGAGGGCGTCTTCTCCGAGGAGAAGCTCCGCCGCGTCGGGCAAGTGGTGGGGACCTTCATCCTGCTGTGGGGCGTGGTCGCCGCGCTTACCTTCATGATGGGGATCGGAGGTGGTCTGTGATGACGCTCCTTAAAGCAGTGCTCGCCATCGCGTTCCTCATCGGCGGCCCCTTCCTGGGCGGGCTCATCGTCGGCATCGACCGTAAGGTCTCGGCCCGCATGCAGGGGAGGGTGGGGCCGCCCATCCTGCAGCCCTTCTACGACGTCGCCAAGCTGTTGGGCAAGGAAAGGGCCACGGTAAGCACGGCGCAGGACATCTACATCGTGATGTACCTGGTCTTCGTGGTAATCTCCGGCTGCCTGTTCTTTGCCGGCGGAAACTTCCTGCTGGTGACGCTGCTCGTCACCATGGCCTCCCTGTTCCTGGTCATCGCCGCCTACAACACCCGCAGCCCCTTTGCCGAGGCCGGCGCCCAGCGAGAGAACCTGCAGGTCATGGCTTACGAGCCCATGGTGCTGCTCACGGCCGCCGGCTTCTACCTGGCTACCGGGACCTTCGATGTGGCGCAGATCGGCCTGGCCCAAAGCCCCGCCATCCTCAAGACCTTCCTGCTCTTCATAGGGTTCCTCTTCATCCTCACCATCAAGCTGCGCAAGTCGCCCTTTGACATCTCCACTTCCGAGCACGCCCATCAGGAGCTGGTCAAGGGCGTGACCACAGAGTTCGCTGGCCGCACCCTGGCCCGCTATGAGATCGCGCACTGGTACGAGACCGTGCTCTTCCTCGGCTGGACCGCCCTCTTCATCATCTGGGGGTCGCCGGTGGGCGTGGTGGTGGCCCTGGTGGCCGTTGTCGTCCTCTACTTCCTTGAGATTTGGATCGACAACAACTTTGCCCGCGTCAAGTGGCAGGTCATGCTGCGCTACTCCTGGTGGGCGGCGTTTGGCCTGGGCGGCGCCAACATCCTGTACCTCTACATCATCAACCTGCTCTAGGAGGCGCCTGTATGGGTTCAGCAGGAAAATCACCGTGGATCATCCACTATGACGGGTCGAGCTGCAATGGCTGCGACATCGAGGTCTTGGCTTTGCTTACCCCGCTTTACGACGCCGAGCGCTTTGGCGTGGTCAACACCGGCGACCCCAAACACGCCGATGTCTTCCTCATCACCGGCGGCATCAACGAGCAGAACATCGAGGTCGTCCGCCAGACCTATGAGCAGATGCTCGAGCCCAAGGTGGTTGTGGCGTGCGGAATCTGCGCCTGCACCGGCGGCCTCTTCCGCGAGTGCTACAACATCATGGGCGGCGTCGACCAGGCCATCCCCGTCGACGTCTACGCCCCCGGCTGCGCGGTGCGCCCGGAGACCATCATCGACGCCCTGGTCCAGGGCGTGGCCCTGCTCGATGCCAAGCGCGCGGCCATGAAGCGCGGAGAAGACCCGGAGGAGGCCACCGCCTCCCTCAGGCAGCTGCCGACAGTGGAGCAGATGATGCACTGGAACGACCCCGACAACCCCGAGGCCGGCGAAATCGACCTGGGAGCCACCCCGGCGATGATTCCCGAGCTCGCCCCCGCGGGCGCCAAGGTGGCCGAGAAGCTCGCTTCTCAGCTGGCCCAGGACTCGACGGGCGACGAGACGGCCTCCCCAGACGCGCAACCAGCCGCGTCTGAGCAACCTGGAAAGGAGGCTTGAGGGCCATGGCAAACTCGTTTAAGAGCACGATCGTCACCATTGCCCCCGCCGAGCTGCATGATCGGGCAGCGGTATACAAGGCGCAGGGCTGGCATTACGTCAACACCAGCGCCACGGCGTCCAAGGGCTCTGATACGCTCGAGCTGATGGTCACCTTCGCCAAGGGGGCCGTCCTTGAGAATCTGGTCATGCAGGTGCTTACCGGGGAGCACGTGACCTCGATCTCGGACCTGTTCTTTGCCGCCTTCGTCTTTGAGAACGAGACACACGACCTCTTTGGGATCAACTTCGACGGCCTCGCCATCGATTTCAAGGGAACGTTCTACCAGCTCTCTCTCAACCAGCCCATGAACCCGAACGCCTATCAGGCGGCTGCGGGCTCCGCTGCATCCAAGACGGATGCCCAGACCGGGAAGGAGGCCTGATCAGCATGGGAAAGCGCACGATTATCCCCTTTGGACCTCAACACCCGGTCCTGCCCGAACCCGTCCATCTCGACCTCGTCATGGAGGACGAGAAGGTGGTGCAGGCCATCCCCCGCATCGGCTACATCCACCGCGGCCTTGAGCACCTGACCGAGAAGAAGGACTTCAAGCAGATGGTCTTTGTGGCCGAGCGCATCTGCGGCATCTGCTGCTTCGGCCACAGCGTGGGCTACGCCTCCGCGGTCGAGAACCTGATGGGCATCGAGATTCCTCCTCGCGCCAAGTACCTGCGCGGCATCTGGCAGGAGCTGGAGCGCATACACAGCCACATCCTCTGGCTCGGTCTTCTCGCCGACGGCTTTGGCTTCGAGAGCCTCTTCATGCACTGCTGGCGCCTGCGCGAGCGGGTCCTCGACGTGCTCGAGCAGACCTCCGGCGGCCGCGTCATCGTCTCCGCCAACATCGTCGGCGGTGTCTTCAAGGACATTCCCAACGAGCAGATGCCCGGCATCATCGAGCAGCTCGACTCCATCCGCGAGGACTACGAGGCCATCAGCAGGGCGTTTCTCGACGACCAGTCGGTCAACAACCGCCTGCGCGAGGTGGGGGTGCTCTCCCGCCAGGACGCGGTCGACCTGAGCTGCCTGGGCCCGATGCTGCGCGCCAGCGGCGTGGCCGAAGACGTGCGACTCTACGAGGAGCCGTACGCCACACTCGGATTCACGCCCATCACCTCTGACGAAGGCGACTGCTACGCCCGCTGCAAGGTGCGCATCAACGAGGTCACCCAGTCGATCGACCTCATCAAGGCCATGGCCGACACCATCCCCGACGGCGAGCTATCCACCCCCCTCAAGGGCAATCCTCCCGCCGGCTCGCAGGGGTTCTACCGTGTCGAGCAGCCCCGCGGCGAGTCTTTCTACTATGTGCGCGGCAACGGCACCAAGTTCCTCGACCGGATGCGCGTGCGCACGCCGACCAGCATGAATCTCGCCGGCATGACCAAGATTCTGCAAGGCTGCGATCTGGCTGACGTGCCGATGATGGTCCTCACCATCGATCCCTGCATCAGCTGCACGGAAAGGTAGGCGGCCATGGGACTGTTTCATCTGGGAAAGATGACCTTCACCAGCACTTTCAAGAAGCCGGCCACCAGACTCTACCCATATGAGCAGCGGGAGCCGTTCGAGCGTACCAAGGGGCACATCGTCTGCGACATCGAGGAGTGCATCTTCTGCGGAGCCTGCGCGCGCGCCTGCCCCACCTCCGCCCTGAGGGTGGACAAACCCGACCGCACCTGGGCCATCAACCCCTTCGACTGCATCCAGTGCTCGAGCTGCGTGCTGGTCTGCCCCAAGAAGTGCCTGCGCATGGATAATGGGCGTCCGGCGGCGGCAACCACCAAGCAGGTGCGCCTGTACCACCAGCACCCGTACTCGCAGGCCGAGAAAGAGCAGATCGCCAAGGAGGAGGCCGAGCGTCAGGCCAAGATCGCCGCAGCACGAAAGGCGGCTGCCGAGAAGAAGCGAAAGGCCGCCGAGGAAGCGGCCAAGAAGGCGGCTGCCGGCGGCGAGGCGACAGGCGGGGAGGCATCCGCCAAAGGCGACGAGTAAATGCCATTTGCCCTATAGCCGAGCAGGCGAAACGCAGATTATGCTCGCCGGTTGCTAGAATCCGCTCTGGAGACAACAGGTTGTACGGCTACGCCCCCTCTCGGGGCGTAGTTGCTTTTATCGGGCAGGGATTGCTATGGGGCTGGGACGAGTGACAACGTGGGGAGGCAGCCCCCACGCACCATATGCTTTGCTGGGGTTCTCTTCCATGGCCGTCCAGCCTGCAAGCTGGCAGCCCGGCATGCCGCTCGCCTTCGACGAGGTCCTCTCGCGCTCGGCGTTTGCTCAAAAGCCACGTCCCTCCCATGGGCGCGTGGCATCCGGGGAAAAGCGTCCTGTTGCCAAGAAGTCGCCTGCCTCGCCCAACCGCAGGGCAGTCGGACACGCCAAAGGCCGGGTCGCAGGCAGGCCCGTCTCGGCCAAGCAAGGCGCAAAGGGCAAGAGGCCCGTCACCCGCTCCGCCCCGAGCCGCGCCAGAAGGCCCGCCACTGCCGCCCTGCACGCGAGTCCGGCGCCACGGCCGCGCACGTCCCCGCGGCCGCAGCCGAGGGGACGAGTGCCGCGCAAGGGACTCCTTCGCCGCATAGGGCTGGTCCTGGCGGCGGTCGTGGCGGTCATCGTGCTGGCGGGCGTGGTCGACCTGGCCACCTCAGCGGGCAAGATCTGCCGCGGCGTGAGCATATCTGGGCTCGATGTGGGCGGGATGACGCGCGCCGAGGCCGCCCAAGCCGTCGAGCAGCAGCTGGGCAGCCGCGTCAGCGGACAGCCCGTCACCGTCTATGCAAACCGTGCCGCCGTCACCGACGACACCCCCGGCGAGGTCACCTCGTCCGATGCCGGGGTGACCCAGATGGAGGCCGTCCTCAGCGGGTCCGACGGGTCGAGCTGGTCGATTCCCGCCCGCACGGTGGGCGCCGCCATCGACGCCGATGGGCTGGCCGACAGGGCATACCAGGTGGGCCGGGGCGCCTCAGGGCTTTCGGAACGGTTCTCCGCCCGCTTTGGAGGCGGCGTCGACCTGCCGCTCCTGGCTACCGTCGACGACGAGCGCGCCTCGGAGCTGCTTGTCGCCCTGACCGAGGTCTCGGCCACCCCCATGGTTGACGCCCAGGTCGTCACCGATGGCTCCAAAGTGAGCGTCGTTGAGGGCCACGAGGGTGTCGGCACCACGCCGGAGGCCTTCTCGGACAAGCTTGAAGCCGCCTTCGCCGACCAGGACGAGCGCAGCCTCATGCTCGATGCGAACGCGATTCCCCAGGACGTGACCCCGCAGGAGGCTGAGGCTGCCGCAGCCAAGGTGCGTGCTGCCATCGCCGACCCGGTCACGTTGAGCTACCAGGACGGCACCTGGCAGCTCACCGCCGAGGAGCTGGGGGAGTGGACCGTGGTCCAGCCGCAGGGCGAGGGCCTGGACAAGACGCTCGTCCCCGAGCTGGACGCCGACGCCGCCCTGATCGGCCTGGAGTCGGTGGTGGGGTCGGTCGGCACGGCGCCCATCAACGCCAGCTTCATGCTCGACGCCGACGGGGATGTGCAGATCCAGAACTCGAAGGACGGCTCCGGACCGGACTTCGCCGCCGCGGTGAGCCAGCTTGAGAACCTGCTCTACGGGACGGGCGGCACCCGGAGCATTCAGCTCTCCACCAGCGCCCTGACGCCCAAGATAACGGCGGACTACCTGCGCTCGCTGGGCGTCAACGCCAAGCTCTCGGAGTATCAGACCACCTTTGAGTCGAGCGAGGAGCGTATCAACAACATCCACCAGGCGGCCGCCTACCTCAACGGCACCGTGGTCGCTCCCGGCGAGACCTTCTCGTTCAACGGCACCGTCGGCGAGCGCACCACCGCCCGGGGCTTCATGGCGGCCGGCGCCATCAAAGACAACAAGGTCGTGGACGAGGTGGGAGGGGGCATCTGCCAGGTGGCCACCACCGTCTTCAACGCCGCCTACCAAGCGGGTCTGCCCATTCCGGTGCGCAACAACCATACGATGTACATCTCGCACTACCCTGACGGTCTGGATGCGGCCGTGTCCTGGCCCGATATGGACCTCAAGTTCACCAACGACACCGATGGCGCCATATATCTGGCGGCCATCGCCACCGATGACTCGATTACCGTGCAGCTCTGGGGAACCCGCACCGGACGCACCGTGTCCACCAAAAAGGGGGAGTGGCAGGTCGGAGACGACTTCAAGAGGCTCACAGTGAAGGACGGCACCTTGCCCTCCTCCTACAAGGAAGTGACCACCAGGGGCGTCAAGGGATCCAAGATCACGGTCACGCGCACGATATGCGAGGAGGACGGCTCGGTGCGCAAGGTAGACCAGTTCGAGTCCGTCTACCTGCCTGTCAACGAGGTGACCACGGTCGGCACCGGCTCCTGACCAACCGAGCCTCCCGATTCTTGATGAGGGGATACGATGCAAGAGACGCAAAGTCCCATCCAAACGCGCGCTGCCCGTCTGCTGGGAAATCTGGCGGCGCTGGCTCTGGTCGCCCTGATGCTCGTCTGCGCCCTGCCCAAGGCGGCCCTGGCCACCACCAGCGGCACGGACCGCATCGGCAGCCTTACCGCCACCGAGCGCGGCTGCACCATTAAGCAGGTTCCCAACGTCACCTGCACCTACGGCATCCTCACAGACGCCGACGGCAACGTGCTCTGGTCGCGTCAGCCTGACGCTCAGACCGCCATGGCATCCATCACCAAGGTGATGACCGCGATCCTGGTACTTGAGGACTCGTCCCTCACCCCTCAGACCATGGTCACCATCGGCGCGGACGCAGCAGCCACCGGCGAGAGCGAGGTGGGGCTTGTGGCGGGGACCCAGGTGAGCGTCAACGACCTGCTCCAAGGCCTGCTCGTGCACTCCGGAAACGACTGCGCGGTGGCGCTGGCCGACGCGGTGTCCGGCTCGAGCGACGCCTTTGTGGCCCAGATGAATGCCAAAGCCCAGGAGCTGGGCATGACCAGCACCAAGTTTGCCACCCCCAGCGGACTCGACGAGAACGTCGACCATCACAGCACCGCCTCCGACCTGGTGCTCATGTGTCGCTATGCGATGAGTAACGAGACCTTCCGGTCCATCGTGGCGATGACCAAGTGCACGGTGAGCAACGGCCAGCAGCAGGTGAGCTTCGACTCCACCAACGAGCTCTTCGGGATGCTCGACGGGGTCGAGGGCATCAAGACCGGGTACACCTCCAAAGCGGGCAACTGCCTGGCCTCTGCGGCGGTGCAAAACGGCTTGGAGCTCTACTGCGTGGTGCTCGGCTGCCCCACCGAGAAAGATCGTTTCACAGACTCCCAAGCGCTGCTCAACTGGGGCTTTGCGCATTACAAGCAGATGACCCTGGCAACGGCCGGCACCGATGCGGCCGAGGTGGCGCTCACTGATTGGATAGACCGAACGGTGACGGCCGAGATCCCGCAGGACGTGCAGGCCTCCGTCTTCGACTTCGATGGGGCCGTCGACCAGGTGGTGAACATCAAGGATGTTTCCGGCGACGTCAAGAAGGGGCAGGTGCTCGGCAACGTGCAGTGGAAGCAGGGCGACCACGTGATTGCCACTTCCAGCATCGTGGCGGCGGAGGATGCCAAGGCCCCCGCCTGGTACGAGGCCTTCTCCATCGCTCTGCGTCGGGGCTGGGCACACGTCTTCGGGGGCCAGACGCAGGCAGAAAGCCAAAGCCTGCTCGACCCCATCACAATCACCCCCGCCACCAGCTAGGGTGCGTCACCGGGTGTCACCGGGGACACACCAGGAGACACCTCTATGACGACTTCGGCATCCCTGTTTGGGTGGACATGTCGTTTCCCGATACCTGCCGATAAACTCCCGACATGGGTGTACGATTGAGAGCTGTAGGCACTCGAGCGGAAGGATGGAACATGGCTGAGAGAATGCCCGTCCTGTTCATCGGCAACGGCACCCCCCTGAACGGTGTCGCTGACAACGAGTACACCGAGGCGTTGGCGCAGGTCACCACGCGCTTTCCCCGCCCTAAGGCCATCTTGGTCACCTCGCAGCGCTGGGCGAGCGAGGACGGTGTAGCGGTCACGTCGTCGCCTCAGCCGCGGATCATCCGTGACTACGACGAGTTCCCAGAAGACGTCATGAAGCTCACGTATCCCGCCAAAGGCGACCCTGAGCTTGCTCGCCAGGTATCCGAGCTCACCGGTGCCAAGCCCGACAAGTCCTGGGGACTTGACCGCAACGCGTGGCTCCCGCTCCTGCACATGTATCCAGAGGGCGACATCCCAGTGGTCGAGCTTTCCTACAACGACCAGATGACCTACGTCAACGACCTCGAGCGCGGCATGAACCTGAAGCCGCTGCGCGATGAGGGCGTGCTCATCATCGTGACGGGGAACATTGTCCGCAACACCGCCAAGGTCAACTGGAACGACGGGGCACAGCCCTACGATTGGGCCGTCCAGTTTGACAACGCGGTGGCCGAGGCGCTTGCCAGCCACAGCCTGCTGTCGCTGCTGCTCTACCGCAAGCTCCTCCCCGGCGCCGCCCTCGCCGCGCCGGCCGACGACTACTACCGCTCGTTGTTCGTCGCCATTGGGGCGGCGGGTCTCGACGCCCAGGTGGAGAGCTTCTACCGCGGTTTTGAGCTGTCCTCGGTCTCGCTCTCAAGCTATCTGTTTCAATGAAGCAACCGGCGGCCAAGCAAGTCGGCCGCCCCACCATAGAAAGGCGGTTCACGTATGGCTGAACCCATTACCTGCCCCATCTGCGGTTCTCCCATCGCCCTCGGGTCGCACGAGTGCCCACGCTGCGGCTTCAAGCTGGCAGGCGTCACCCAGCAGTTCCAGATTCACGGAACCGGGCAGCCCACCCAGGAGTTTCACCCCATCACGGGCGAGCCGGTCCAGACCGGGCGCGTGAGCGACCCGGCGCTGCGCGTGGTCAAGGGTCCGCAGACGGACGAGCTCTTCTATCTTGACCGCCCCACCATCACGCTGGGCCGAGACCCCCACTGCGACATCTTCCTCAACGACATGACCGTCTCCCGCCATCA
This sequence comes from uncultured Actinomycetes bacterium, assembly GCA_900314665.1. Taxonomy (GTDB): domain Bacteria; phylum Actinomycetota; class Coriobacteriia; order Coriobacteriales; family RUG033; genus RUG033. The sequence continues at coordinate 31,561 of OMWF01000080.1, read as the reverse complement.
CGCGGAGATCACCCTCGCCCCCGGTCAGGCAATGCTCGTCGACAAGGGTTCGCTCAACGGCACCTGGGTCGACGGCAAGGTCTGTGACGAGGCGGTTCTGCACGATGGCAGCATCATCCAGATCGGCACCTTTGTGATGATGTTCCAGGAGCATCCCACCAAATAGCACGCACGTCCGAAAAGCACGCAACGACAAGGGAGACAGTGTTGGATTACGAGAAGCTCATCCGCGACGTCTACGACTGGCCCAAGCCGGGCATCGACTTCAAGGACATCACCACCGTCATCAACAACCCCGATGCCCTCTGCCAGTCGGTCAAGGACCTTGCCGACCACTTCCGTGGCCAGGGAATCACCAAGGTGATGGGCGCCGAGGCCCGCGGCTTCATCTTTGGTGCGCCGGTGGCCATCGAGCTGGGCGCCGGCTTCATCCCGTGCCGCAAGCCGGGCAAGCTTCCGTGGAAGACCTATTCGGAGTCCTATGAGCTCGAGTATGGCACCGACTCCCTTGAGATCCACATGGATTCAGCCACACCTGACGATAAGATCCTGCTCGTAGACGACTTGATCGCCACTGGCGGCACCGCGGTGGCCGAGGCCCGACTGGCCATGAAGACCGGAGCCTCGGTGGCGGGCATGGGCTTCCTGCTCTCTCTCGACTACCTCAACCCGATGCGGAAGGTGCGCCAGGAGCTGGGAGACATCGACGTCTTCTCGCTGGTCCACGTCACCGAGGGCAGCGAGGAGTAACTGCTCCGACCCACAAGAAAACGCCAAGGGAGCCTCCGCGGATCTGCCTTGCGGGGGCTTTCTTATTGTGAAGAGGGTGCCCAAAGCATCGTCTGCTCTCCCTCGGTCCCGCCCATGCCGTCCATCTGCTGAGGGCGGCGCATGATGAAGCCGGGTTGTGAGAATTGTGTGCAAATCATGGGCAACGGGCGTCTGTTGGGGTAGGGTAGTAGAAAGTTTTACGCATTCGGCGCGAGCAATAGACGCCTGATGCGTCGTTTGCCCTGCATGGTACGGACGGGCAAACGGTCCCATTGGCAATCTTACGGAGGCGTTTGTGAAGAAGAGAGAAGAAGAAGCATCCCAGAATCGGGCCCAGCGGCGCGCGCTCAGGTACCGCCAGCCCGCCAAGGTAGCTGCAGTGAGCTTCTCGCTTATCCTCGCTATCAGCACACCGCTGGCATTCATGTCCCAGCCTCAGGCGGCGCAGGCCGCCCCCTCCACCGCAGACCAGCTCGCCACCGCGCAGCAGCAGGCTGCCGAGGCCGAGGCCACGCTGCAGCAGCTGGCCGGCCAGCTCAATGAGGCCAGCAACAACCTCAACAACATCCAGAACCAGCAAGCCGAGGTAGAGAGCCAGATGGCTCAGACCCAGGCAGACCTCGAGACCGCCCAGGCCCAGGTGCAGACCGCCACTGAGGACCTCAACAGCACGGTGGTCAAGCAGTACCGCACCGGCGCCGTGAACGTCTCGCCCCTGCTCAGCGTCATGACCTCTGCCACCTCGATCGACCAGCTCATCTCCGGGGTCACCTACACCCAGCGCGTCTCGTCGCAGCAGCAGAGCTCGCTTGACGCCTTCGTGTCCGCTCGCACCGAGCTCGAGACCCAGCAGACCAACCTGCAAAACCAGCAGGCAGAGCTGGCCAGCCTGGCCGCCGACGCCGAGGCCGAGCAGGCCCAGGTCCAGGCCTCGATGGATGCGCAGCAGAGCTACTACAACAGCCTGTCCTCCGAGGTGCAGACCCTGATGGCCCAGAAGGAGGCCGAGGACGCGGCGGCTGCCCAGGCAGCAGCAGCGGCGGCCGCTGCCGCCTCCACCACGAGCGAGAGCACCGGTGGCGGGTCGGCGTCGTCCTCGGGCGGCAGCTCCAGCTCCTCATCGGGATCGAGCTCGCACTCGAGCTCCAGCTCGTCGTCCTCTTCGAGCTCGCACTCCTCGAGCGGCAACGCCGGCGGCAGCTACTCCTCGGGCACCTACAGCTCGGCCGTGGACGCCGCTGCCTCGCGCATCGGCTGCCCCTACGTGTGGGGCGCCGAGGGCCCCAGCACCTTTGACTGCTCGGGCCTGGTGATGTGGGCCTACGCCCAGGTGGGCGTCTCCCTCGACCACTATTCGGGATCTCAGTACTCGAGCTGCTCCTACCACTTCTACGACATGGATGAGGCCCAGCCGGGCGATCTGGTGTTCTACGGGTCGGGCGGCGGCCAGCACGTGGCCATCTACGTGGGCGGCGGCACCATGATCGAGGCTCCGTACACGGGCGCCAGCGTGCGCTACGCCTCGGTACGCACGGGAAGCAGCTTCGCCGGCTTCGGCCGTCTCTAGCGGTAGCGGCAACACGGATTCCAGACATAAGGGGGCCGGGCGATGAGCCCGGCCCCCTTTCTTTTGCAAGGGAGGAGGTCTGTCCGAGCGCGTCATGCTCGGTCGGGACCGCTCGCGCACCCCTGGTTGGACAGCCTCCGGCCTGCGCGCTATCCTCTAGTCCATGCAGCTTGCCCTCGGCTAGTCCGAGCGGCTGCGCACACTGACATACGTCCTTGCAAGCAGAGGAGGACTCGTGCTGGGGAACACACCGCACCCTAACCACACCGCCGGCACCCGAATCGCTCGCCTCTTTAGCGCCACCCGTACCGCCGCTGTGACATTCTCATTTATTCTCGCCGTCAGCACCCCGCTCGCGCTGGCGTCGCTTCCGCACGCCGCATCGGCAGACCCGGCGCCAGATGACCAGGCGGCCTCGCAGCAGGATGCCGCCGCCCAGGCCGAGTCCATGTTGCTCGAGCTCTCCGGCAACCTCAACGAGGCCGGTGTCACCTTGAGCCAGATAAAGGCGCAGGAAGACGCCACCGCAACCCAGCTGGCGCAGACCCAGGCCGACCTGGAGGCCGCCTCGGCGCAGGTCCAGACCGCCACCGAGCAGCTCAACAGGACCGCGGTCGCGCAGTACCGCACCAGCACCGGCGGCGTGTCAAACCTGATGGGCGTGCTCGTCTCGGCCACCAGCCTCGACGACTTGGCTGCGGGCATGTCTTACGCCCAGCGCATCACCTCCCAGCAGCAAGACGCCCTTGACGGCTTCGTGTCCGCGCAGTCGGAGCTGGAGGCAAAGAAGGCCGCCCTGCAGACCCAGCAGGCGGCGCTCGCGTCCCTGGAGGTGCGGTTCGCCTCCCAGCAGACCACCGTGCAGACCGCGCTCACGGCCCAGCAGGAGTTCTACGACAACCTCTCGCCCGAGGTGAAACAGGCGGTTGCCGAGCGTGAGGAGACCCAGCAGGCGCTGGCCCAGGCCCAGGTGGTGGCGGCTGTCACGCCCAACCCCGCGGCCGGGGCGGTGGGGGATGCAGACAGGGACGGCGCCGCCGACGCGACGGCAACCGCCCCCGCCACGACCGCGACAGAGCCGACCGGCCACGACGCCACCGACCAGGAGGCCTCCTCCCACGATCAGACCGAGCCGACGGTTGAGGAGCCGGAGGAGACGGGCGGCAGCGCCGGGTCGGGGTCCTTCGGCTCCGGCACCTGTGCCTCGGCGGTCGACGCCGCCGAGTCCCGGCTCGGATGCGACTACGAGTACGGAGCCTCCGGCCCTGACACCTTTGACTGCTCGGGCTTGGTGATGTGGGCGTACGCGCGGGTGGGGGTCGACCTTCCTCACAACTCGAGCGCCCAGTACTACGAGTGCAGCTCGCATTTCTACGACATGTCCCAAGCCAAGCCGGGGGACCTCGTCTTCTACGGCTACGGCGCCGGCGAGCGCCACGTGGCCCTCTACGTGGGCGGCGGCGTCATGATCGAGGCCCCGCACGCCGGAGCCGTGGTCCGCGAGACCGCGGTGCGCACGTACGGCGGCTTTGACGGATTCGGCCGCCTGTAAGACCAACCGAGACCCCACCGTCCGCGCGGCTTCCGCCTCAGCGAGGAGCGCGCACCTGTTAGGAGATGCCCATGACCCGCACGACCGCCATCCGCACCGCCGCAGTGAGCTTCTCGCTCATCCTGGCCATCAGCACGCCGCTGGCCTGCCTCTCGCAGCCCCGGGCAGCCGAGGCCGATCCCAGCACGCAGGAGCAGCTCGACGGCAAGCAGGCCGAGGCGGAGGCCGCCCAGTCCTATCTGACTGAGCTCGAGGGACAGCTCAACGAGGCGAGCAACGCCCTCTACGAGACCCAGAGCTCCATCTCCCAGACCAAGGCTGACATCGAGGAGACCCAAGGGCAGGTGGCTGCCGCCCAGGCCCAGGTTGAGGCCGCGACCGATGACCTCAACCAGACGGTGACCCAGCAGTACCGCGGCAACACCACCAACAACGTCTCCGCCGTGCTCAACGTGCTCACCTCGGCCACCAGCATGGAACAGCTGGTGACGGGCATCACCTACAGCCAGCGCGTGACCTCGCAGCAGCAGGGCGCCATCGACGGCTTTGTGGCCGCCCGCACCGAGCTCGAGCAGCAGCAGTCCACGCTCGAGCAGCAGCAGGCCGACCTGGAGAGCCTCGAGGCCCAGCAGGCCTCCGAGGAGGCCGGCCTTCAGGAGCAGGTGAGCGCCCAGCAGGCCTACTACGACGGGCTCGAGTCCGAGGTGCAGCAGCTCATGGCCCAGAAGGAGGCCGAGGAGGCCGCAGCCGCGGAGGCGGCGCGGGCCGCTGCCGCGGCGGCCGCAGCATCCAGCGCGTCCAGCGCGAGCAGCGGGACCTCCTATGGCAATGCGAGCGGCTCGTACGCGGTGGGCACCTACAGCTCGGCCCTGGAGGCGGCGGAGTCCCGCATCGGCTGCCCCTACGTGTGGGGAGCCGAGGGCCCCAGCACCTTTGACTGCTCGGGCCTGGTGATGTGGGCGTACGCCCAGGTGGGCGTATCGATTCCGCACTATTCGGGCGCCCAATACTCGAGCTGCTCCTACCACTTTTACGACATGGGAGAGGCCCAGCCCGGCGACCTGCTCTTCTATGGCAGCGGCGGCAGCCGGCACGTGGCCATGTACGCCGGCGGCGGCATGATGGTGGAGGCCCCGTATACCGGCGCCACCGTCCGTCTCACCACTGCTCGCACGTCCGGCGGCTTCGTCGGGTTTGGCCGCCTGTAGGGGACGGGCGCCGGATGCATTGACGCGGCCCTGCGACTTCCAGCCGCAGGGCCGCTTTCGTTTCTGCGCTCACGTCCTTTGGGCGGCGTCGCCAGGCGCAGGCAGGGGGTGCGATACATCTGATGCGCTATCATGGGGCGATACCTCAAGAGGGGCGGAACCAGAAAGAAGGGACCGATTGTGAGCAAAGTCCTGCTACAGGGCAACGAAGCCGTCGCCCAGGGCGCCTGGGAGGCCGGCTGCACCATCGGCGTCGGCTACCCGGGCACGCCTTCGACCGAGACGCTCGAGCACTTCGCCACGCTGCCTGACGTCTACGCCGAATGGTGCCCCAACGAGAAGGTGGCCCTCGAGGTCGCCATGGGCGCCTCGCTCGGCGGCCGTCGCACGCTCGTCACCATGAAGCATGTGGGCCTCAACGTAGCTGCCGACCCGCTCTTCTCGATTGCCTACACCGGCGTCAACGCCGGGCTGGTGCTGCTGGTGGCCGACGATCCGGGCATCTACTCGTCACAGAACGAGCAGGACTCGCGCAACTATGCCGCCGCCAGCCGCGTTCCCATGCTCGAGCCGAGCGACTCGGCCGACGCGCGCGAGATGGCCATCAAGGCGTATGAGATCTCCGAGCGCTTTGATGTGCCCTGCCTCATCCGCTCCTCGGTGCGCATCTCGCACACCCGCACCGTCCTCGAGACCGGTGAGCGCCGCGTGCCGGAGCGCAAGCCCTACAGCAAAGACATGCTTAAGTACGTGATGATGCCCGCCGGCGCCCGTCTGCGCCGCATCGAGGCCGACAAGCGCGAGGCGGCCCTGACCGAGTTTGCGGAGACCACCGATCTCAACCGCACCGAGCTGCGTGACCGCTCCCTGGGCATCATCTGCGGCGGAGCCGACTACCAGCACGTCCGCGAGGCGCTGCCCGAGGCTTCGACGCTCAAGATCGGCATGAGCTGGCCGCTGCCGCCCAAGAAGATCGCCGAGTTCGCCTCCCAGGTTGACCGCCTCTACGTGGTGGAGGAGTGCTTCGACTACTACAAGCTGCGAGTCAAGGCCCTGGGCGTGAAGGTCTCAGAGCCGCCCGCCTGCCCGCTGCCGCCCAACGGCGAGCTCACCCCGGGCATCATCATGAAGGCCTTCGGCAAGGCCCTGCCCACCCCGCGCGCCACCGACCAGGAGGTTCCCAACCGCCCGCCCGCGCTCTGCGCCGGCTGCCCGCACCGGCTGGTGATGGCCGAGCTCCGTCGGGCGCACGCCACGGTGATGGGGGACATCGGCTGCTACACCCTGGGCGCTCTGCCCCCGCTGTCGGCGCTCGACACGACCGTGGACATGGGCGCCTCGATCTCCATGGTGCACGGCATGGAGCTGGCGGGGGGCATCGAGAAGCACCCCACCTTCGGCGTCATCGGCGACTCCACCTTTGCCCACTCGGGCATCACCTCGCTGCTCGACATCGTCTACAACCAGGGCACGGGCAACGTCTGCATCCTCGACAACCGCACTACGGCCATGACCGGCCAGCAGGGCAACCCCGTGAACGGCGTGACCCTGCAGCACCGCCCGAGCCATGAGCTGGACCTGCCCGGCCTGGTCCGCGCCCTGGGCGTGGAGGACGTGGTGGAGGCCGACCCCATGGACCTCTCCCAGGTCCGTGGCGCCATCCAGCACGCCATCGACGAGCCCCAGCTCACCGTCATCATTTTCAGGTCGCCCTGTGCCCTGCTCAGCAAGCACCGCGAGCCGGCGCTCGTGGTCGACCCCACGGTCTGCACCGGCTGCGGGGTCTGCATCTCCATCGGCTGCCAGGCTCTGGGCCGTGACCGCGAGACCGGCAAGGCCAAGATCGACCCGGCGGCCTGCATCGGCTGCACTCAGTGCGCGCAGGTCTGCACCTTCAACGCCATCGTGAACCCTCGGGGGAGTGTTGCTAAATGACGGAGTCAGACGCCGCCCAGAAGCCCGACCACACCATCACCGTGCTGCTCTGCGGAGTCGGCGGGCAGGGAACCATCCTGGCCGGCGACCTGCTCGCGCTCGCCGCCACCGCGAGCGGCCTTGACGTCAAGGTCTCGGAGATTCACGGCATGGCGCAGCGCGGGGGAGCCGTCTCCACCATCGTCCGCTTTGGGTCGCAGGTGGCGAGCCCGGTGACCGACCCCGGCTTTGCCGACCGGGTGGTGGCCTTCGAGTCCACCGAGGCCCTGCGCAACCTGCCCTTCCTCGCTCCCGAGGGCCATCTGCTGGTCAATGACAACGCGGTGGAGCCGCTACCGGTGCTCATCGGCCAGGCCAACATGCCCGCGGACGCGCATGGCGAGCTTCAGCGCCTGGGGGCCACCCTCATCGACGCCACCGGCATCGCCCAGACCGCCGGCAACCCCAAGGGCACCAACGTGGTGCTGATGGGCGCCCTGTCGGCGGTGCTGCCCTTCTCGGTCGAGATATGGCACGACGTGATCGCACAGCGCGTGCCGCCTAAGACCGTCGAGGCCAACATCGCCTCCTTCGACCAGGGCCGCGCCGTGGCGCTCGACCAGATAACGACCCGTTAGGGCCGCGTCGTGGCTGCTGAGAAGATCGCCGTCCTGGTCGACTCCTGCTCAGACGTTCCCCCGGAGCTGAGACTGCGGCACCACATGTACCTGGTGCCGCAGCTCCTCATCTACCCCGAGGGCGAGTTTCGCGACGGGGTCGACATCACGCCGGGCGAGGTCTACTCCCGGATGCCGGGGGAGATTCCCTCGACCTCGCTGCCGGGGCTGGCCGCGGTGACCGACACCATCCACCAGATGCGCCATGACGGCTACACGCGCGTCGTCGCCGTCGCCATCAGCTCGGGGCTCTCTGGCACGTGCAACCTCTTCAGCCTGGTGCCGCCACCCATGGGCATGCGCATCGAGGTGGTGGACACCCTGAACATCGGCATCGGCAGCGGGTTTGTCGCCTTGCTGGCTGCCCGCCTCATCGAGGAGGGCAGGGGGTTTGACGAGGTGGTGCGCATCTGCCGCGAGCACGTGCGCGACTCCAAGCTCTTCATCTGCTTCAATACCCTCGACTACCTGCGGCGCGGCGGGCGCATCGGGCGCGTGGCCGGAATGCTGGGCTCGATGCTCGACATCAAGCCCATCGTCTCCTGCGACGAGCGGGGAGTCTACTACACAGCCGCCAAGGCGCGGGGGCGCAAGAAGCAGCTCAGGACGGCGCTTAGGATGGCCGAGGAGTTTGCGGCCGGGACGCCGCGCTACAACCTCACGGTGATGCACGCCGACGCGGCCGAAGAGGCGGCCGAGGTCCTCTCTCGCCTGACCGAGAAGCTCCCCGCACCGGAGCTGGTAGTCACAGGCGAGATATCTCCGGCGCTGGTGGTGCACACCGGGCCAGGGCTCATCGGCATCGGCGTCCAGCGGCTGCCGTAGGGGGAGAGGGGCGTCCCCTGCCAGACTGTCGACAGTCTCGGTCGACGCTTGGAGGCGGGGGCGAGGACCAGGGATCCATATATCACGCTTGCTATGCGGACAAGGGGAGGGCGGTCGCGACCTGCGTCAAGGCGCGCGGCAGCTCGAGGCCTGACGAGGACACGAGCACGGGGGCATCGGTGACTGACAAGACGGTTGAGCCTGCAGCGACGCGCGCCGGCGGTTCGGCGGGCGGCGGGGCGAGGAGAGACGGATTCAGGTCGAAGCGCGGGTTTATCCTCGCCTGCATCGGGTCTGCCGTGGGGATGGGCAACATCTGGCTCTTCCCGGCGCGCGTGTCGGCGTACGGGGGCGCCACGTTCATCCTGCCGTACCTCATATTCGTGCTGCTCATAGGGTCGACCGGCGTCATCGGCGAGATGTCGTTTGGCAGGGCCATGCGCGGCGGTCCCATCAAGGCGTTTGGGGCGGCCACCCTCCGCCGGTTTGGCACGCGCACGCCGGGAGAGGCGGTGGGACTGCTGCCGGTCGTCAGCTCCCTGTGCATGGCGATCGGATACACCGTGGTGGTGGGGTGGATCTTCAAATACACCTTTGACGCCTTTACCGGGACCCTGGCTTCCATGCAGGGGCTCGACATGTTTGCCGGCCAGTTTGAGCACGTCTCCGAGCAGAACGCCCTGTGGCAGTGCGTGGCGGCCATCTCGGCGACGGCGATCCTCGTGTTTGGGGTGAGCCGAGGCATCGAGCGCGCCAACGATGTCATGATGCCGCTCTTCTTCCTGCTCTTCGTGGGGCTCGCCCTCTACGTGGCCACCCTGCCCGGCGCCTCCGCGGGCTATGCCTACGTCTTCAAGCTCGACCCGGCGGGGCTAGCCGACCCCACCGTGTGGGTCTTTGCCCTCGGGCAGGCGTTCTTCTCGCTGTCCATCGCCGGCAACGGAACGCTCATCTACGGCTCCTACCTGGGAGATGACGAGAACGTGCCGCAGAGCGCGGCGTTTGTGGCGTTGTTCGACACCATCGCCGCCCTGCTTGCGGCCCTGGTGATCATCCCCGCTATGGCGAGCGTCGGCCAGCAGCTGTCGAAGGGCGGGCCGGGGCTGCTCTTCATCTACCTTCCCGAGCTCTTTTCCACCATGCCGGGCGGGCCGGTGATCATGGCCGTGTTCTTTGTGGCGGTGCTGTTTGGCGGGCTGTCCTCGCTCATCAACTTCTTTGAGGCTCCCATCGCCACCCTGCAGGAGCGTCTGGGGCTCGACCGCACCAAAGCCACGTTCGTCGTGGGCGCAACCGTGCTGGTGGCGAGCCTTGCCATCGCCGGCATCGTCTCTGGCTGGATGGACTTCTGCTCCATCTACCTGTGCCCCATCGGGGCGCTCATCGCCGCGGTCATGTTCTTCTGGGTCTGTGGGAAGGACTTCTGCCTCCTGCAGGTCAACAAGGGGAGGCGCACGCCCCTGGGCGGGTGGTTCTACCCCCTGGCAAAGTACGTCTTCTGCGGGGCCACGCTGGCGGTGCTCGTGCTCGGGTCGATCCTGGGCGGCATCGGGTAGGAGGCGCCGGCAGGGGGACGTGTTGTGGCGGAACGTCCGCACCGGTGCCGGGCCTCGCATCGTGCCAGAGCCGGATGAGAGCGCGATAGGGGGGTCGGGGTTAAAACGGGCGCGACTCGGGTGAGTCAGACCCCCAGGTGGGCGCGGACCGCGGCGTTGGCTGCCCGTTCCTCCTCGTCCGGCAGCGGCGCCAGCTTCACCGGCTTTCCGGTGCGGCGCTCCAGGGCGCGAGAGATCAGCCAGTCTGCCAGCTGCGGGTTCTTGGGAAGCAGGGGGCCGTGCAGGTAGGTGCCGATGGCGTGGTTGCGCAGCGCGCCCTCGCTCCCGCTCACTCCGTCGTTTCCATGCCCCTTGAGCACGGTTCCCAGCGGGACGGCATCGGGTCCCAGGGTGGTTCTGCCGGCGTGGTTCTCGTAGCCCACGATGGGCATCTCGCACAGCGGCGAGGAGATCGCCACGTCGCCCACCAGGCGCGGGCCTTCGCCGCGGGTGGTGTCCGCGTCGAGCAGCCCGACGCCCTCCACCCGCTCGTCACCGATCAGGTATCCCTTGCCTAGCAGCTGGTAGCCGCCGCAGACGGCGAGCAGCACGCCACCGTCCTCGACGTACGAGAAGAGCTGGTCGCGGGCGGCCACGAGCTCGCCGCAGACCAGCTCCTCCTCCCGGTCGGAGCCGCCGCCGATGAAGATGATGTCGGTGGAGGAGAAGTCGATGGGGTCGCCGAGGCGGACCTCCTCGACCTCCGCGCCGATGCCGCGCCACAGGCAGCGCTGCTTGAGGCAGATCACGTTGCCGCGATCGCCGTAGAGGTTCAGGAGCTCGGGGTAGAGGTGCGCGATGCGCACGGCGGGACCGCTGCTCTGCTCGCTCATCGGGCGCTCATCTCGCTTTCCTGGGCGATGGCCGCCACCGCGTCGCGGGCGGGGACCAGGGCCGAATAGTTGGGGAGCACGTACACGGCCTCGGCGCCGCGGGCGATGGCGTCCTTGACCGAGGCCGCGGTGTCCTCCGAGAGCTTGGCCGGGATGCCCGCGTACTTGAGGCGCACCTGCAGGTCGTTGCGGCGCTCGCCGCCGGCGTACCAGAGCGAAGTGCCGGCCGCGGCCAACCGTTCGTAGTCGACGTCCCACAGCCATGAGATGTCGTGGCCGTCATTGACCTGCGAGTTGACGATGAAGACCACCGCCTTCTTGCGGGGGTCGCGCAGGCAGACCCCGATGTTCTGGTTGAAGCCGGTGGGGTTCTTGGCCAGGTTGACCACCACCGGCACGCCGTCGACCGTGAAGCCTTCCATGCGGCCCTTGCTCGTCTGGTTGGCGGCGAGCATGCGCTGGAAGCTTTCGGGATCCACGCCGGCCAGACAGGAGGCCGCCCAGGCGGCCATGATGTTGTAGAGCATGTAGGCGCCCCGGCGGCTGGTGGAGAGGTCCACCGTGCTGCTTGCCGGCGGCGCGGGCAGGGGAGCGAGGCTGCCGGCCTGCTCTGAGGGCCCCGTCACCGAGAAGCGCAGGGGGTCCGTGGCCAGCTCGCCAAAGTCCACGTCGCGGGCGGCAAAGTCCAAGGCCGGCCGGGCGTTGCCGCACTTCTCACAGTACCAGTCGCCGAGCTGGCCGTACTGGCGGTAGCGGTAGGAGAGCAGATGCCCGCACTCCAGGCAGAAGCGTCCCTCCACGACCAGGTCGTGGGGGAGATTGAGGTCCTGATCGACCCCGAAGGCCACCTGGTTGGGCGCCTGTTTGGCGACGCGGGCGCACAGCGGGTCGTCGGCGTTGTAGATGACCGTCAGGTTCTCCGCGGCCTTGACGGTCTCGATCAGACGGTCGATCACGATGTCGATCTCGCCGTAACGGTCGAGCTGGTCGCGGAAGAGGTCGAGCAGCACCAGGAAGGTGGGCTTGACCTGGGGGACGATGCGCGGGGCGCTGAACTCGTCGACCTCCAGGCAGGCCCAGTCCACGTGGCGCGAACCCGAGGCGCCGGCCGATTTGGCCAGGGCCGCGGTCACCCCGGGCAGCATGTTGGCGCCCTCGAGGTTGCCGGCCACCCGCTTGCCCTGCGCCTTGAGCGCCTGGTAGATCATGTTGTTGGTGGTGGTCTTGCCGTTGGTGCCGCAGACTACGACCACGCCTTCGTCAACGGTGGCGGCGAGCTTGCCGAGCAGGCCGGGGTCGAGCTTCAAGCCCACCCGCCCGGGCACCGTCGAGCCTTGCCGGCCGGCACGGTGCAGCGCCCAGTTGGCGAGCAAGGCCATGCCGGTCGCGAAGCGCCCTCGGATATCCATGCAAACCCCCTGCATCCTATCGCGCAGCCTTGGGCACCAACCTCTGCGGGTCTCGCTCCCGAGGAAGCGCCTGGCTGCCTTTGAGTACGTCTAGGCGGCAAAGACCTGCCTCTTCATGGCATCCGCCGGCATCTCGACCATTGAGGCCGGAAGCGGGAGTGCCTTGGACGGTCTTAGCCTCATCCACTTTAGCGTACTCGACTGAAGGCGAGAGGCGGCGACGGATGCGCTGGCCGAGGGCCAGAGCGGTGGCGGCTGGCTCCGTGGCGGCCCAGTGCGGCTCGACGTGCTGCTCGATGGGGTTTCCTGGCGGTTTCAAATGAGGGTTCTTGATTGCAAGATAAGTGATGAGATTAATAATAAATAATATAATTTACATGCTAATATAACAATTTATGAATTAAGATAGATTACAATACCGTCAGCCATCGCCTCGGCCAGCTGCCACTGGTATTCGTCCGTTCCGAGCAGCTGGGCCTCGCTTGGGGTGGAGAGGAACCCCATCTCCACGTAGAGGGCCGGCACCGTAGACCAGTTGAGCCCGGTCAGGTCGGTCCGTTCGACGAGGCCCCGATCGGCGCAGCCCACCTGCGCGCACACCGCGTCCTGGATTGCCCGGCCCGCCCGCAGCGACTCCTCGCAGATGGGCTCCGTCCACTGGTTCTGGCCGGGCACCAAGGTGGAGAAGCCGGTCGAGGTGCTGTTGTCCACGCCATCGCAGTGCAGGTGAACGGTCAGGGCGGCACCGGCCTCGTTGCCTATCTGGGCTCGCCGGCTGTTGGGGATGGTGACGTCGTTGACGGTGCGGGTCATGACCACGGTCACGCCGCGCTCCTCAAGGGCCTGCTGCAGCTTGAGCGCCACCTCCAGGTTGATCTGGTACTCGGGGGTTCCGTCGTAGACGCTGGTAGCCCCGCCGGCGGTGGCGTACTTGGTGGTGGAGGAGCGGGGGCCGATGGGGTCTGCGGAGAGGTCTGCCTCGGCCTGATGCCCGGCATCGATGCAGACGGTCGGAGACCCGTTGGCCTGGGCGGGAAGCCCCGCCGCCACCGTGGCGGGCTCCTGGGAGGGTGCGGCGATGCTGGCGGGCGCCTGGGCCTGTTGGGAGGCCACGTCGTCGAGCGAGCTTGCCGAGAAGCCCTGCCGGGAGCCGCTGGTCTGAGTCTGGGCGCCGCATCCAATGAGGGCCATGAGGGCGATGGCCGTCAAGATGAGTGCGATCGGCATGCGCGTGCGGGAATGCGCGGCGGTGCGCTTCATGGGCGGGATCCTCACGACGGCGGTTGACTGGCGTGCGTCATGCGCACCCTCATGGTACCTGGTCGTGCGGGAGGGTGCAGGCGCCGTCGGCTCTGGCGGGCAAGCGCGGCCAGCTGCATGCGGGCATTCGCCGACTCCGGGGGATGGCTGCGGGAGACCCGGGCATCCGCATGCCTTGCGATGAGCGATCGGTTTTTTAACTTTACATAAGATATATTATCAGCTTTTTATGGGGAATCGCGCGGAGACGGCTTTGGGCATGCGGCGGCTGCACGGTCTGGCGGCTGCCTCGCAAGGCCACGTGCCGCCCCTTGCCGATTGCACAGTGGCGCCGCCCGTCGGCGTCGGCGCGACCTATACGTCGGCAATCGGACGCGCCAGTGCGCCGCGGCGCCTGCAGGTCTCGTGCCGGGCCTTGGGCAGCGCCCCCGGGGCCTCCGTGCTGCGCGCCAAAACGGCGAGGCTCGGTCGGATGATCGGCATGCGCGCCGAATCATCGCGTCTAACCGCTCTCGTCTACCTAGATGAATGAGTACTCGTACCAGAGGCTCAAAACGGCTCAGAATCGATTCTGACGCCTTGTTTTGCGGCCTCGCAGATTCCAATCGCGTGAGCGTCGCCACCAGCCATCATCGGATACGTCTAAAGGCCGCTCCGACGCTCGGGCCGCTGCCGGACCGGCCCTCGCGGCATCCGCGAGGCCGCGGTCTGGCAGCCGCGCACCGGTCGGCCGCGCCGTTGCCCGAATCCGGCGTTGCCGGAGGTTTTCCCTGATGGCGTGGCATTCTCGTGCACCCGGCTGTCTGCGGGCGGCCCGTCTCACCGGGCTTCTTGCACGCGGCGCGGCCCGTCCGGGCCCTCGTACCAAATCCAAACCGTCGCTTGAATACCTCACACCCGCTTGCCATACTACGAACAGATGTTCGTTTTTAGAGAGGAGGGCGCATGGACGGCTCGCGGTTCTGGGATGGCAGCCATCGCCGCATAATCCTCCATTCGGATATGAACTGCTTCTATGCCAACGTCGAGTGCCTCCACCATCCCGAGCTGCGGGACAAGCCCGTGGTGGTGGGCGGTCATGAGGAGGACCGGCACGGCATCGTGCTGGCCAAGAACCAGGTTGCCAAGGGGTATGGCGTCCAGACCGGCGAGGTTCTCTGGCAAGCCCGCCAAAAGTGCCCCGGACTGGTGGTCATTCCTCCCGACTACCACCTGTACCTCAAGTTCTCCCGCCTCGCTCGGTCCATCTACTACGACTATACGGACCGGGTTGAGCCCTTCGGTCCGGACGAGGCGTGGCTGGACATCACCGGATCGGTGCACCTGTGGGGCGGCGACCCGCTCATGGTGGCTGATGAGATAAGCGAACGCGTCAAGGCCGAGCTGGGCGTCACCGTCTCGGTGGGCGTGAGCTGGAACAAAATCTTCGCCAAGTTTGGCTCGGACTACAAGAAGCCGGATGCCATCACCGTCATATCGCCCGACAACTACCAGGACCTGGTCTGGAATGCGCCGGTCGACGAACTGCTCTACGTGGGCCGTGCCACCAAACGCAAGCTGGCGCGGGCGGGCATCTTCTCCATTGGCGATCTGGCCTCGACCGAGCCAGGCCGGCTCAAGGCGCGTCTTGGCAAGATGGGGCTGGTGCTGCACTCGTTTGCCTGCGGCCAAGACGTCACCCCGGTCAAGGTGCTCGACCCCGTGCGGTCGGCTGTCGATTACGACATAAAGTCCATCGGTAACGGACTCACCGCGCCGTATGACCTGGTCGACGAGGCCGACGCCAAGCTGCTGGTCTACCTGCTCGCGGAATCGGTCGCCCAGCGCCTGCGCGAGAACCGCGTCCGCGCCCAGACGGTGAGCGTGGCGGTGCGGCACGCCATAGACTTGGGGGGCTGCATCCATCAGGCCCCGTTGCCGCTGGCCACCAACATAACCTCCGAGCTGGCTTCCTCCGCCTGGCGGCTGCTGTGCGAGCGCGAGCAGATTGCGCGGGGAAACCCCATCCGGGCCCTGTGCGTCAGGGCCGGCAACCTGCAGGGCGTCGAGGCTCCGGTTCAGGCTGACCTTTTTGGCAATCAGGAGCGCCGGGAGCGCATGGAACGGCTCGACGCATGCGTCGACGGGCTGCGGCACCGCTTTGGCAACCAGATCGTGCGCCGGGCCTCGGAGCTCGGCAATCCGCGCATGTCCCATCTTGACATCAAGCGCGACAACATCGTCCACCCCGTCGGGTTCTTTGCCAGGTAGCTGCCATGGTGCAGGGAATCGTCCAACGCCGGAAGAGGTACGTGCAGGTAACCGCCCGCTTCGATGTCGACGGCTCAATCACGCCGCTCGCAATCACCTGGGATGACGGCACGGTCTATCCCGTCGATCGGGTGATTAACGTCAGGCGAGCCGCCTCGCTCAAAGTGGGCGGCACCGGCCTGCGCTATCTGTGCGAGATCAAAGGCAACCGGACCTTCATCTATTTCGAAGACCCCGCGTGGTTCGTTGAGGAGAAGGTGGTGGAGATGCCTTGAGACAACAAGACGGTGGAGGGCGCAACAAGACGGTTGGGATCAGGTTGATTCACGCAATATGGACGAATCATTTTATGATTGCAAGATACTCTATTGTACCTGCATAAATCATAATTTGCTCTGGATTAAACGCTAGTGTCAAGCCGCGATATGGCTGATTAGCGGAGCCGCTTCCCTGTAGGCCCCTCCCGAGGCCTGTTCTCCCCCTCTCCTGCCTGTCTTTCCGAGGCGCATAGGACCCGGTTCGCCGCACCATATGCTCGGGAGATGGACCGGGGCACAGCAAAGGCGGGGTCCTGACGACCCCGCCTCATACCAGCGATTGATATTTCCTTTACTCAGCGTATCGGCGAAGAGGGCTTGGGTGCCTTGCGGGATGATGGCCCTCGCTCTGAGATCCCGTGCCGATTGCGAGCGTCGGCGCCCGCCGCCTCAAACGCCGCTTGAGCCAAAGCCGCCCTTGCCACGGTCCGTCTCGTCAAGCTCAGCAACCTCTTGCAGGTTGATGGGCGGAACCGGCATGATGACCAGCTGCGCAACTCGCTCGCCCTTTGTGATGTGTATGGCGCTCTTGGCATCGAGGTTGACCGCGACGACCTTGAGCTCTCCGCGATAGTGTGCGTCGATGAGGCCCGGGGTGTTGGCCATCGAGAGGCCCTCGCGCAAAGCCAGTCCGCTCCGCGGCATCACAAAGCCCGCATATCCCTCGGGGATGGCAATGGCGAGACCGGTGGGAATGAGCGCCCGCTCAAACGGTGCCAGGTCCATATCGACGCAGGACGACAAGTCCAAGCCGGCGTCTGCCTGATAGGCATAGCGAGGAATCGTCGCTTCGTCGTTGAGCCGCGTGATTTTGACATCGAGAAAATCCATCGTCATGCCCTTTCAAACCAGACGGGTTTAAAACGCTGAGAATTCAGATGATTTTGCCAAGCTCAGAGGTGAATTCGTCAAGATCCTTGAAATCCTTATAGACCGAGGCAAAGCGGATGTAAGCGACCTTATCCAACAGGCGAAGGCGCTTGAGCACCATGTCTCCGAGCTCCTTGGAGCTGACCTCGTTGTTGGAGGAGCTGCGGGCCTCAGCCTCGACATCATTGATGAGCTTATCGAGCTCCTCCATGGGGATGTCGCGTTTGACCGAGGCGGTAATCAAGCCGCGCAGAATCTTGTTGCGGTCAAAGGG
Organism: uncultured Actinomycetes bacterium; assembly: GCA_900314665.1. Taxonomy (GTDB): domain Bacteria; phylum Actinomycetota; class Coriobacteriia; order Coriobacteriales; family RUG033; genus RUG033. Next base: position 14,239 of record OMWF01000080.1, on the reverse strand, counting down.
CTCATGGGTACCGTCCTTCTTGATGACCACCAGAGGAATCTCTCCGATACGCTCATAGGTGGTAAACCGATTTCCGCATTCGAGGCACTCGCGACGCCTGCGAATCGAATCTCCGTCCTCTGAGGGACGAGAGTCAATGACTTTTGACTCTGTGTGACCGCATTTGGGACAGCGCACGCTCCACCTCACTTAGCTGGATTACCTACCCACGGTGGAGACTAGCAAAAGGAACACCCCAGCTCAACGCTGTTATGCAGAATGTCAGTCAGAATATCGGCGGAGTACCGGTCCTATCCACCTCTTTCCGATGCGGTGCACGACCGCTGCCGCACGTCCGCCTTTGACGCCAAGGAAACACAGCTTAGAGGATAGTGGGGATCAGGGCCAGGGCCAAGGTGATGATGGACCCGAGCAGGACCCCAACCTTGAGGAAGCGAATATCCTCCTCATTGGAGATGCGAGGATCGCCCGTAAGGTCATTGGGAGCAGGTGCGGCAATCTCGGACCAACGCCACTTGAGGGCGTCGATAAACCCCATTCCCGCGCTCTCCGCATCATCAAAGGTGCCTGGAATGACGGCTGAGCCGTCGGCTCGCCGAGATACGCGGTGCGTGCGATACAGGGGCTTTTCTGAGCTGGGGGATACGAGCTTGCCGTTCACGTACCGGTCGCCTGGGCGAACGAGACGGAGGGCGGGCTGCTTGACCTGCGTCTCGGTATCGACCTGAAGTGCAGACGTCCCGTCAACGTGGGTGGCTTCAATCAGCTGCGGCTTGCTCATCTGGGGAACCTCCTGGTGCCGTCTTGTCCTTGTGCCCCTCTGGTATAGCAAGGACCTGTGAGCCAAACGTTCGTGCCCTGCCGCTGGCGGGTCTGTCCCGCACGTGCCTGCGGCGTGGAATGTATGGCGTACATATGTACGCATATTCACTATAAACAGAACATTTGTTCGTATCAAGTACTTATACGAACAAATGTTTGATTTTATTTCCTCGACACGGTAGGATTGACTGAGCAGGTGACGATTGGAGCACGCATGGAGACCGCAAAACCCCTTACCAAGCGCCAGCAACAGGTACTTGACTTCCTTAAGGAGTGGATGTCCTCCAACTCCTATCCGCCTACGGTCCGAGAGATAGCGGACGGCCTCAACCTCTCTTCTCCCTCGACGGTGCAAGCCCATCTGACCCAACTTGAGCACAAGGGCTACATCAGGCGGGGAGGCTCAAAGTCTCGTTCGCTCGAGTTGGTCGAGGATTATGATGCGAAACCCGGGCAAGCTCCTTCTGGGCCGCTGGATGGGTATGCCCATGATGTGGTTCAGCTGCCTCTTGTGGGGCGCGTTGCCGCGGGCCAGCCCATACTTGCCGAGCAGAACATCGAGGAGACCATCCCCCTCCCCGTCGATCTGGTGGGCGACTCGGCTTCGTTCTTGCTCAAAGTTCGCGGCGAGTCCATGATTGAGGCGGGCATCTGCGATGGCGATTTCGTCGTTGTACGCGAGCAGCAGACGGCCATCAACGGAGATATCGTGGTAGCCCTGATCGATGACGGGGCCACCGTCAAGGCCTTCTATAAGGAGCCGGACCGCATCCGGTTACAGCCGCGAAACCACACCATGGATCCGATTTACACCCGTGATGCCCGCATATTAGGCAAAGTGGTGGCGCTGTTCCGCACTCTCTAAGCCCCCGTGGAGACTGGATCACAGGCGTTTGGGCCAAGAGACGATGACGTTGCCCCTGAGCTGCTCCCAGACGAAGACCGGTCGGCAAGCGCTTTGACCACAAAGATGTCAAAGAGAACCGTCCCTCATGACACAAGGCAAAGCGCCGGCGCCGTTCCACACCTGGTAAATGAGTGTCGCGAGGGTAGGGGAAGCTTGCGTGTCGTGGGGACTCGTCAGTCCAAAGGCACCATGTACGGCGCGAACCGCGAGACGATGCGCTCGGGAACCCTGACCAGCATGCGGGTGCCGTCGGCGCCGTATTCTTCCGAGAGGACCTGACCGCGCTCATGGGCCAGCTCGACGAGCTTGCCCTCCGCATACGGGATGAGCACATCGACGGTGGTGGAAGACGCAGCGGCGCTGGCAGAGATCGCCGAGACGAGCTGGTCGAGGCCCTCGCCGGTCCGCGCCGAGATATAGAGGGCGTCGGGATGACGATGAAGCAGCGCCGAGCGCTCGTCCTCGCTCAGCAAGTCGATCTTGTTAAACACCGTCATCTGGGGGTTCTCGCTCGCGCCGATCTGCTCGAGCACTTCGCTCACAGTGTCCATCTCGGCATCATGTTGGGGGTCGCTGGCATCGACGACCACCAGAATCAGGTCGGCATCGACCGTCTCCGTCAGCGTCGACTTGAAGGCCTCGACCAAGGTGGTCGGCAGCTTCTGGATGAATCCAACGGTGTCTGTGATGGTGATTTCCCGGCCTTCGGGCAGCGTGAACTTGCGCGTGGTGGGGTCGAGCGTGGCAAAGAGCTGGTCGTAAGCGAGGATGTTGGCCCCGGTTAAGCTGTTGAGCAAGGACGATTTACCAGCGTTCGTGTACCCGGCCAGAGCCACGCGGAACATGGTCGATGCAGTCCGACCCTTCCGCTGCAGGTCGCGGTTGGCAGTAACATCCTTGAGCTCTCGCGTGATGGAGGTGATGCGCTTGCGGACCATGCGGCGGTCAACCTCAAGCTGACTCTCACCCTCGCCAAATCGGCTCCCGACGCCGCCGCCCATGCGGTTGGATGCCAGGTGGGCCCACATGCCGCGCAGGCGCGGATAGAGGTACTTGTTCTGGGCCAAGCGGACCTGCAAGCGCCCCTCCCGGGTAGTGGCGTGCAAGCCGAAAATGTCCAAGATGAGGGCGGTGCGATCGATGACCTTTACCGATTTGGGCACGATGGACTCGAGGTTGCGTTGTTGGGAGGGGGTTATCTCGTCATCCAAGATGACCACCTGGGCATCCAGGCTCCGGCAGAGCTCGGCTACTTCGGCGGCTTTGCCGGAGCCGATGAAGGTGCGCGGGTTGGGGTGCTCCATCCGCTGGGTGACTCGACCCACGACCACCGCTCCGGCGGTGTTTGCCAAGCGCTCGAGCTCGGGGAGGGACACCTCCGGGCCCCATTGCGGCTGCCCGAGGTCGATGCCCACTAGGATTGCACGCTCCGGATTCTGTGACGTCGAGATGCCCTTCTCCCCTGCCACGTGGATTCCCTTCTGGTCAGACGGTTACGGTTCCTGTGAAGCTGGTGGCAGCAGGGCCGGTCATGAACACGTGGTTGGTCTGCTCGTCCCAGCGGATGCTCAGCACACCGCCATTGAGCACGAGCGTGGATCGACGTCCGGCGCGACCGGTCAGGCATGCCGCCACCGCCGTGGCGCAGGCGCCGGTACCGCAAGCCCAGGTCTCGCCGCAGCCGCGCTCCCACACGCGCATGCGTATCGATCCGTCGGCCCGCACCGTGGCAAACTCCGTGTTGGTCTTCTCGGGAAAAGCGGCATTGGCCTCGAAGAGCGGTCCCAGGTGCGCAAGATCGAGGGCCTCCGGGTCGTCAACGAAGGTCACCGCATGGGGGTTGCCCATAGAGACGCAGTTCATAGACCAGGTCTGACCCTCTACCAGGAGGGGCGCCTCCAGGGCCGCCTGGCCCAGGCCCTCGACCGTCTTGGTGGCGGCCAAGGCCGTCGGAACCTTTGCCGGGTCCAAGATGGGCTCGCCCATGTCGACTGTTGCCCTGGTCATCAAGCCGTTCTCGTCAACCTCGAAGGTGATGGGTCGCGGCCCGGCCAAGGTGTCCGCCACAAATGAGGTGGCTCCCTGTGGCAGCAGTTTATGGTCGACGAGGTACTTTGCAAAGCAGCGCACTCCGTTGCCGCACATCTGGGCCAGCGAGCCGTCTGCGTTAATGTAGTGCATGTAGGCTGCGCATTCCGGGCGCGGGCTGGGCTTGACCACGATGACGCCATCGGCGCCGATACCAAAATGGCGCTCGCAGAGGGCTGCGACCTGCTCCGCATCGAGGTCGATGCGGTCGTTCATGTCCTCGACCATCACGAAGTCGTTTCCCGCTCCGTGCATCTTCGTGAATTCCAGTTGCATGGTTCCTCCCGCATCTCGTATCGGTGCATTGCTCGGTCAAAGCATACGGCAACCGGGTGTCAGGGAGTAAACGCCAGGCTTGGGAAACCGGCAGAGGCGCTGCTGGCGCCCCGTCCGTCCTCGCCGCAAGCATACGCTGCAGCCCTCAGCAGACCTGATCGGCAATGCGCGCGAGGGAATCCCGATCGTTCGGGTCGCGGGAGAACCAGGTGATCCGAGAATCCTTTGAGAACCAGGTGAGCTGCCGCTTTGCATAGCGCCGGCTGGCGGTCTTGATCTGCTCGACACCGGCGTCAAAGTCAGGGTCGCCCGGACCTTGCCCGAGCATCACGGGCCCCACCAGCTCCTTGTAGCCAATCGCCTGGGGCGCCGTGAGGGCCTGGGCAAACCCGGCCTCGACGAGTCGGCGTATCTCGTCCGCCAGCCCCCCGTTGACCATGAGATCGACCCGTCTGTTGATGCGCTGGTAGAGGGCTTCCCGATCCATGGTCAATCCCACGTAGCGAGCGTCGTAGCGAGGTCTGAACACCCAGAGCCCCTCATGCTGCCGGGCATACGTGGTGCGGCCCTCGTCAAGTAGTTCGAGTGCGCGGATGACCCGGCGTACATTGTGCGGGTGGATGAGCTGGGCGCTCTCCGGGTCGCGTCGCCGCAGCTCGTCGTGGAGCCCCTCAGCCCCGACCTCCTCAGCAAGCCGCTGGTAGCGCTCGCGAACCTGATTCGCCTCCTGCTCACCGGAGGGGAAGTCCATCTCGTCAAGGGCCGCCCGCACGTAGAGCCCGGTTCCGCCGCACACCACCGCCACACCGTTGCGGGCCAGAATCCCGTCAATCGCCTCTCGCGCATCGCGCTGGTAGCGGGCGGCGGAGTAGGGCTCTCCTGGTTCAACCATATCGAGGCAGTGATAGGGTACGTGCCGCTCGTCGGCGGGCACCTTGGCTGTGCCCACGTCCATCCCGCGGTAGACCTGCATGGAGTCGGCCGAGACGATCTCTCCGCCCAGCCGGGCGGCTATGAGCTCGGCCAGGTCCGATTTTCCGGTGGCGGTGGGACCTACGACGGCATAGACCCGGGCGGCGGGCTGGTCACGCATCAGCGATTCGCCCTCCCCTGCCCCTCGGGCAGCGCCACGACCTCGCCGGAGAGATACCAGGTGCGCGCGGTGTCGACGCGAACGTCCACCATGGTGCCGGTAAGCCGCTCGATGGGAATCTGAGACCCGAGGGCGTCCATCGGGAGCGGGGCGTGAACGACCTGGTTCTTCTCGGAGCGTCCGGAGAGCATGGACGGATCCCTGCGCGAGGCCCCCTCGACCAGCACGCGCTGCACCGTTCCCAAGTCGACCTGGTTGCAGGCGTGGGCGGTGTCCTGGATGACCGCTACCAGCCGGTCGAAGCGGTCCTGGATCTGCTCGTGAGTGGCGGTCTGCTCCATCTGCGCCGCCGGAGTGCCCGTGCGGGGCGAGTAGATGAAGGTGAACGCCTGGGCGTAGCCCACCTGACGGGCCAGGTCCAGCGTGTCCTCAAAGTCCCGCTCGGTCTCGCCGGGAAATCCCACGATGATGTCGGTTGACAGGGCGATGTCCGGAACGGCCCTGCGAAGCCGTTCAACCAACCCGAGGTAGTCCTCCCGCGTGTAGACGCGGTTCATCAGGTTCAGGATGCGGTTCGACCCGCTCTGCACCGGCAGATGCAGCTGGGGCATGACCGCAGGCACCTCGGCCATGGCGGCTATCGTCTCGTCGAGAAGGTCCTTGGGGTGGCTGGTGGCAAAGCGCAGGCGCTCGATGCCCGTCTCCCCCACCGCCCGCAGAACGTCGGCAAAGCGGGACCGCCCATAGATGTCGCGGCCGTATGAGTTGACGTTCTGCCCGAGCAGCGTTATCTCCCTCACGCCGTCCGCCACGAGCAGGGAAGCCTCGGCGACGATCTCCTCCAGGGGTCGGCTCTTCTCGCGCCCTCGCACGTAGGGAACGATGCAATAGGTGCAGAAGTTGTTGCATCCGCTGGTGATCGGCAGCCATGCGTGCCAGCGCTGCTCACGGCGGCTGGGCAGGCTGGTGGCGTCCTCATCGGAGTCCTCCACGACCTGCACCTGCGTCTTTCCGGTCTCGAGCTGGGCTTCGAGCAGCCCGGGGAGCTGCCCGAGGTTGTGCGTTCCGAACACGACGCCCACGCCGGGAAGGTCGCGGGCGAGGCGCTCGGCATCGCGCTGTCCGATGCATCCGCCGATTGCCACCACGCGGGGGCGTCCATCATGTGCCGGCGGCAGGCCCGCCATCGTGGACACGCGCCCGTACAGGCGCTCTTCGGCCCTCTCCCGCACGCAGCAGGTCATGTATACGACGATGTCGGCCTCTTCTGCCGTGGCCACCTCAAGCGCACCCGCCGCGGTGAGCATGCCGTCGATGCGCTCGGAATCGTGCTCGTTCATCTGGCAGCCAAAGGTCTGCATCAAAAAGGTCCTGCCTGAAAGCAGGCTGAGGCCGCGGTTATCTGTTGGTTGCGCTGACATGACTCACTCCTGTGGTTTTAGCTTGAGGAACTCGGAAAACTCTGGCGCTGTGAGGCCGACGCCACCCAAAGTTGCGCTATGGACGGTATCGCCGTGCCAGTCTGAACCGCCCGAGACCGCCAGGCCAAGCCTGCGAGCGACCGCAATGAGGCGGGTGGCGTCCTGTGCGGTTTGGAGGCTGTGCCACGCCTCCAAACCCTCGAGCCCGACGCGGGAGAACCGCTCTATCCACTGCTCGCAGCGGTAGTGGGCGGGGTGCGCGACGACGGGCACCCCGCCGGCGCGCAGCGCAACACGTATGGCTTCGCAGGTGTCGACCTCGAATCTGGGGATGTGGTAAGGGCATCCGTCATTGAAGAGGTGTCCAAAGCACCAGTCGACAGAGGGGGCGCGCCCCGATTCGATGAGGACGCGCGCGACGTTGGGTCGATTGGGCTTGAGACCGGTGGCGAGAAACGACTCGCGTGAGACGGGCCAGCCGTCCTCCGCCAGCAGGTCCACGATGCGCAGCGCGCGCTCTCGCCTCCGCTCCTCCGCATCGGCCAAGAGGCCGGCGAGTTCTCGGCCGGTCGAACGGGGCCAGTAGACGAGAAGATGAACGTCCCGCCCCTCGGTCGAGGTGGAGAGCTCGATGCCCGGTACAAAGATGAAGTCCTCTGGCACGGATCCGCTTTCGCGCAAGGTACGCAGGTATGTTGCCGCGCGCGTAGACCCGGCGAGGTTGTCGTGGTCTGTGATGGAAAGCCCGCGCAAGCCGAGAGCCAGAGCGCGGTCGATTATCGCTTCTGGAGAGAGACGTCCGTCCGAGCAGGTCGAATGCGTGTGCAGGTCGGCGACGATGCCGGGGCGAAGGGCGCTTGGGCGTATGGCTGCTTGGCTCACGACCTCCTGCTCCTCTCATGCGGAGCATTCATCTGGCTCCTGAACGAGAAGCGGGTGAGCTGCCCGGGCGGTGCGTTGTCGCATCGGTCGATCGGTCACCAGGGCGGTATCGGCGTCTGAGAGCTCGGCGGCCGCCAGGTCGATCTTGACGATGGCTAAGTGGATGGCCGTGCGCTGCTCCCCGTTGATCTCAATGTCGGCGAATGCGGGAAGCACGGCGATTTCGATGCCGACCGGCGTGAGAAACCCGCGCGCGATGGCGATGGCCTTGATGGCCTGGTTGACCGCCCCCGCCCCCACGCACTGGATCTGGACGGACTTTCCGTCCTTGATCATGCCAGCTATTGCCCCCGCCACGGAAGAGGGCGATGACTTGCTCGAGACCTTGAGGTGTTCCATGTCGCGTATCGCTTTCTGGTACGTTTCTGGTGCGTTTGGTAGCGCTTATGCGGCATAGGGTATCACATCGTCGCAGGTCAGAGGGGAGCATAGGGCTCTGACCTGCCTTTCGCCGCAAAACAGCAGGTAGATGTAGGCGCAAATATTGCTCTGCCGGTCATGCAGGCGATTCTGGCCGTAATTGCACCCGGTGATCGGCGTGCCCCCCGAACGTGTAAGATGGTACCGAGAACCCGCCCCGTCTACGAGGGAGGCCCCATGTCCCAGCCGCAACGAAACGCGGTGATGCTCATCGCCCCGGACAACTTCAGAGATGAGGAGTACTTCAAGCCCAAGGCGCTGCTTGAAGAGGCCGGCTGCAGCGTCACCACGGCGAGCCAGTCGACTGCTGCCTGCACGGGGATGCTGGGCGCGCGTGTCCAGCCCGATATAACGCTGGTCCAAGCGGTGAGCATGGCTCGCAACGACCTCTGGGATGCGGCGGTGTTTGTGGGAGGCAGCGGCGCCGAGGTCTATTTCAACGACGGAGATGCGCAGGCGCTGGCCCGTGAGGTGGCTGGGCGGGGATGCGTGGTGGGGGCCATCTGCATCGCTCCGGCTATTCTCGCTCATACCGGCCTGCTTCAAGGCATCCCGGTCACGAGCTTTCCAAGCGTGCGGGAGATTCTCGAGGACGCTGGAGCCACCTGGACTGGCGAGCAGGTCGAACACGCCTTGAACCTCGTGGCTGACGGCAGCGTCACGGTGACTGCCAACGGACCCGAGGCTGCAGAGGCATTCGGTGCGGCGCTGGTGAAGGCGCTGGGACTTTAGGGGCAGTGCCCTCACAGCTCCTTCTCGAAGTCAAAGCGGACCCTGATCTTATCGCCAGCAACCGTCACTGCCGGCTCATCGGCGAGCGTGACGTAATAGCGTTCTCCGATTATCGAGAAGGCCTGTGCCAGCGCCTGCTTGAAGTCGGCGAGGTCTTCGGAGGCGATGCTGAGGCCGCGGCGGTCGCGCACCAGGTCGATGCCCCCCGAAGCCCCATCAGGCACCTGGCTTGAACGGGAGCGCACCATGCGTGAGAGCACCGGTCGAAGCGGCCTGACTCGCCCGCTTGCGATGCGATGCGCCGAGCGCTCGCTGATGGCAAGCCCGATGGAGGCGGCGTAGCGAATCAGCTCACCGACGTCGCGTGCGGCTCCCGGGCGCTGCCAGAGTGGCAGCGCCGCCGGGTCTTTGCAGCCTTTGAGCGTCTTTGGGTCGGACTCGGCGCGGCACCGCTCCAAGAGCGTGGCGAGGATCTCGTTGGGGCTTCCGAGATATAGGTCGAGATGAGGGCTTTCGAGGGAGAACTCGACTGCCTGCCGTAAGACGTTATGCGGGCCCCGCACAACGTGATAACCGCCCTCATCGGTGCGTTCCACCTGCGGTGCCGTTGCCTGGTCGGCTTTCTCGGGGACCTTCTCGAGGTCGAAGGTCACTGAGAACGAGCTACCCAGGCCCGAGCCTGTTGCTGCGAGCTTAGCTTGCTCGGCATTGGTGCGAATCGAGTAGAGCGCCATGCCTCGTCCGTGCACGCCCCAGGCGTCCTCGCTCATGGTCTCGAGCTTCGAGGTCACACGCGGCTCAAAGATGAGCTCGCGCATGCGCTCTGGAACGCCCGAGGCGTCATCGATGACGGTGATGGTCCTCATCTGGCCCTCACGCGAGCTGGCAAGGTAGATGTGCGTAGCCCCGGCGTCGCGGGCGTTTCTGAGCAGCTCGATGACGGCATCCTCAACGCAGCGTATGTCATCGCGGGCCTGCCTGCGCTCTGCCTCCCCCACTTTCAGGCGCACGAAGCCGTCACCGAGATCCTGCTCGACCCTCAGGTATCGGTCTCCTGCTACGCTTGAGACAAAGTCGTAGAGGCTCTCGTCGGACATGGGGATCACCACCTCAGATGACGCAGGGCCCGAACCGCCGCACGGCCCGGGCCCTGAACTGGTATTGCTTGCGAAATGCTCCTATTTGGCGATGTCCATGGCCCTGCTCTCGCGAATCACCAGGACCTTGATCTGGCCGGGATACTCCATGCCCTGCTCGATCTCCTGGGCGATGTCATGCGCGAGGACGACGGCATCGGCGTCGGAGACGCTCTCGGGCTCAACCATCACGCGCACCTCGCGACCGGCTTGCATGGCATAGGTGTTGACGACACCGGGGTGTGCGTTGGCGATGGACTCGAGCTTCTCCAGGCGCTTGATGTAGCCTTCTACAGACTCGCGACGGGCCCCGGGGCGAGAGGCAGAGACCGCGTCTGCCGCCTGTACCAGGAACGCCACCACCGTAGTGGGCTCGACGTCCGCATGGTGGGCCTCGATGGCATGGACGATGGCGGGAGACTCCCCGTAGCGACGGCACAAATCCGCGCCGATGACGGCATGGCTGCCCTCGACCTCATGATCGATGGCCTTTCCAATGTCATGAAGCAGGCCGGCACGCTTGGCCTGACGAGGGTCGAGACCGAGCTCCGATGCCATGACGCCGGCCAGGCTGGCCACCTCGACGCTGTGGTTGAGCACGTTCTGGCCGTACGAGGTGCGGTACCGCAGCCGGCCGAGGGTCTTTACGAGCTCGGGATGCAGGTCGTGGATACCGACATCGAAGGCGGCCTGCTCGCCCGCCTCCTGGATGCGCTCATTGACGAGCTTCTCGGCCTTGTGGAACATCTCCTCGATACGTGCGGGGTGGATGCGTCCGTCGGCGATGAGGTTCTCGAGGGTTATCCGGCCAATCTCCCGGCGCACCGGGTCAAAGCTCGAGAGCACGACCGTCTCCGGCGTGTCATCGATAATCATGTTGATACCGGTGAGCTGCTCGAACTGGCGGATGTTGCGACCCTCGCGACCGATGATGCGGCCCTTTATGTCATCTGAGGGTATGTGAACCGTGGAGACTGTCGTCTCCGCGGTGTGGTCCGCCGCAACCCGCTGGATAGCGACGGAGAGAATCTCACGGGACTTCTTATCGGCCTCTGCCCTGACCCGCTCCTCTGACTCGCGCAGAATGTTTGCCTCTTCGAGCGTGACCTCGTCGCGCACCGTATCAAGCAGCTCTTGCTTCGCGTCCTCGGCGGTAAGACCGGCGACGCGCTCCAGGGTAGCGTCGATTTCCTTCTCGCGTTCCGTGAGGTGACGCTCGCGGGACTCGATCTGGCCTTGCATGCTCGACAGCTTGTGCTCGCGGTCATCGAGCGACTGCACGCGGCGATCGGCAGACTCCTCGCGCTGCAGGATGCGGTTTTCCATGGCCTTCAGGTCGCGCTCGCGCTCTTTGGCCTCGGCCTGCGCCTCCTGGCGCATCTTATAGACCTCGTCCTTTGCCTCCATCAAGGTGTCCTTCTTGATGGACTCGGCTTTCCCCTGCGCATCCTCAACCAGGCGGGCAGCTTGCTCTGTCGAGCTCTTGAGCTTGTCGTTCATGGCAATGCGAACGATCAGAAAGCCGAGGAGCGCACCCACGATCAATCCCACGACTGCCAAGACTACTGTGGTCATGCGTCCTCCTTCCAAACAAACCTCAACGTCAATATGGAAAGGATGAACGCCCGCGAAGGCAGCCGGACGTGCATCCGGCATACACCATTATGGCTTTTCAATGCACGCCGATAGTATAGGTGTGCACGCGCAAATCAATCCTGCAAGGGCGCATAAGCACTCTTGCAAACCGAAGATTGTTTTGTATATCCATAAGCGTTTGAAAAAACGCCGTATATGCCGGGTCAATACTATTCTGTTATCCCAACCCGAGTCAACAGCCTATCTGCCCCGGATCAGGTTTCTTGCAAGGGACGACGTCCGCTTGCAGGCGTTTATTCTTGCTGCTCAAGATAGTCATGCACCGCCTGGCTCGCGATCGAAGAGGAATACCCTTTGGAGATCAGCCGCCTAAAGAGCTTTGCGCGGGCGCCATCGCCATGAACCGGATGCCGGCTGAGCTGTTGCCGCGCTCGCTCAAGCTCGAGCTCTGCTCGCGAGACGCCGTCCTCCCCTCCAGCGAGGGCGTCATCGATAACGGATTCACTCACTCCGCGGAAGCGAAGCTCCCTTGCGATGCGGGCTTCCCCCCAACCGGCTGCGCGTTTATTGGAAACGAACACCCGGGCATAACGACCATCGTCAATCCACCCGTACTGCTCCGCCCTTTCGAGGGCTGCATTCACGGATTCCTCTCCAAAACCCTCGGCCATGAGGCGTCTCGACATCTCGGCACGACCGTATTCTCGGGTCGAGGCAAGCGTTTGCACGCGAAGCAAGGCGGCGCGCCCAAATGCCCCTTCAAGGGCTTCGTCGAGCGCAGGGGCGTCAACCTGGTAGGGCCAGTGGATAGCCTGCACGACAGGTTTGGGCACTGTGCGCTCCCATCCGCAGCTCTCGCAGCTGATTCTCATCAAGCGAACAGTGCGCGACTTTCTCCCCGTGTCCTCGACGGAGATGCCCTCAGGCAGCGGGGCAGACGAGCGATGGGCGGATTTTCCACGACCTCTTTGCTGCCTTGGGGTTGATGCAAACTCTTCCCTCCCGGCTACCGCCTCCCCGGTCGGCGACGTCGGACAAAGCCGACGCGCCGACCGGGGATTGTCTGCAGCCGATGCCTCTCCCCGGATGATGGCCTGTGTTTTTCTTCTGAGCTCATCGAGCTGCTTTGGGTTGGCCATCTGCTACTTGCTAGGCTTCTCGACGGGATCCGAAGGCTCCGAGGGAGTGGGGGTCGTGAGATTGAGCTGGTCGCGGACCTTGGCCTCAAGCTCATCGCGAAGCTCGGGGTTCTCGCGCAGCGTCTCCTTGGCTGCCTCGCGGCCTTGCCCAAGCCGCTCTTCTCCGTAGGTGTACCAGGCACCAGACTTCTTGGCGAGACCGAGGTCGACGGCCATGTCAAGAATGCCGCCCTCGCGGGAGATGCCCTCGCCATACATGAGGTCGAACTCAGCCTGCCTGAACGGAGGAGCGACCTTGTTCTTGACGACCTTGACCCTCACCCGGTTGCCGACGATCTCCGTACCGTGCTTGATGGAGTCGATGCGGCGGATGTCGAGCCGCACCGAGGAGAAGAACTTGAGTGCTCGGCCGCCGGTCGTGGTCTCAGGGTTGCCAAACATCACGCCGATCTTCTCGCGAAGCTGGTTGATGAAGATGCAGGTGGTGTTTGACTTTGACAGTGACCCGGCCAGCTTGCGAAGCGCCTGGCTCATCAGGCGTGCCTGCAAGCCCACCGATGTATCACCGATTTCACCCTCGATTTCTGCCCGAGGAACCAGAGCGGCGACTGAGTCGACAACGATGCAGTCGATGGCACCCGAGCGAACGAGCATGTCGCATATCTCAAGCGCTTGCTCGCCGGTGTCGGGCTGAGAGATAAGCACCTCGTCGATGTCGACGCCGATGCGCGCGGCATACGTGGGATCGAGCGCGTGCTCCGCATCGATGAAGGCAACCACGCCTCCCAGCGCCTGCGCCTCGGCGAGTATCTGCAGCGCGAGGGTGGTTTTACCTGAAGATTCAGGACCATATATCTCGACGATTCGCCCTCGCGGCACGCCGCCGATGCCCAAAGCGGCATCGAGGGCAATCGACCCGGTGGGTATGACGCCGATGGAGAGGTCCGGGCCGCCATCCCCGAACTTCATGATGGAACCTTTGCCGAACTTTTTCTCAATCTGCTCCGTAGTCGCAGCGAGAAGCTTGTCTCTATCAGCCACTGTTACTTCCCTTCTGTATGCAGCGCGATGCGCCGTACTGAACAGTATACGAACATATGTTCGCTTGTCAATTGGAGGCATCTCTGTGGCGCCCCCGTGCGAACGGCATGATAGCAAGCGGAAGGAACGATGCCGCAGAACAACTATGACCAAGACTCGACTTGAATTCGACCGTCAACTGGCTAGGAAGCCGCTGGATCTCTATATGAGATCAATAGGAGAGCCAACCGTGATGTTGAAGAAAGGCGACCCACATCTGACCAGAAACCAACCGAGGGCCATGCTGGCATCCAACTGGCATCCAACTTCGGTTTCACTGAGGGACGAGCAACCCCTGACCGGCATCCAACCGCGCCATGACCAGATCTTCGGGGAGCATGCAACGCACACCCAGCCCACAGCGGAGCACGTCCGGTACAAACCGGGGGTGCACTCTGAATCACGCGTGGCCAGCGGCAGGCCGGCAGCAAACCGGGATTCGACCGAGTTCCGACCGGAATATGGCCAAGGCCAGACCCAAGCCCAGCCGGGGCCCAACACAGATTGCAGGCCCCGAGTCCAACCGGGGCACGGCACAGATCGCAAGCAGATACCAAGCTTGGGCTAGAAGAAGCAGGCATCCTATC
>OMWF01000229.1 GCA_900314665.1 uncultured Actinomycetes bacterium | reverse complement strand
TGCGCAGGATGGGCTTGGACGGCATCATGCTCCGAACCTGGTCAGGACCGAGAGGTAGCAGCCATAAGGGGCCGCTGGTGAGCGTCCGAGCCTATCCTGCGCACTTTGGCAAGAAGCGCCTGGCAGCAAGAGCACGTCGGTACCAGGTTGAGCCCGCCGGAGTGCCGTGGTTATTGCGCGGCAACGGGGCACCTGCCGGGCTATGGGTGAGAGGACGGCCTTGGGCTTTATACAATTCATCTCCGCACTGCTGCACGACCCCCGTACGTTTATCGCCCAGTGGATCGTCACGCTGGGGGCGGTGTGGGTGTACGCCCCGCTCTTTCTCATCATCTTCATGGAGACCGGCCTGGTTTTTACTCCGTTTTTACCAGGCGATTCCCTATTGTTCTGCGCCGGCGTCTTTGCTGCTGACGGCGGCGGGCTTAACGTTTGGGCGTTGCTCGTCCTCATGAGCGCGGCAGCCATTTTGGGCAACACCTCCAACTACTGGATCGGTCACGCCTTTGGGGCCGCGCTGGTCAAGAGCAAGAAGGTCAAGGCCCTGACGCCTGAGCGCATGGAGAAGACACAGCGTTTCTTTGACAAGTACGGACTCTTTGCCATCGTGCTGACTCGGTTCTTTCCTATCATCCGCACCATTGCCCCCTTTGTGGCGGGCATCGGACGCATGCACTTTGGCCGCTTCACGGTCTTCAACTGCGTCGGCGGCATATCCTGGGTGAGCGTTTTCACGCTGCTCGGCTACTTCTTTGGCGGCGTGCCCTTTGTGGAGGAGCACTTTGAGCTGGTCATCGTGCTCATCCTGGTCATCTCGCTGGTTCCTGCCGCGGGTGGCGCCATCGGCGGGCTCATCAAGAGCCGCCAGAGCAAGCGCGCTGCCAGGAAGGCAGGCGCGGTTGAGGCCGCTGGACCCGCTGAGTCCGAGGGCGTGACCGAGGTCGCCGCTGCCCCAACCCTGGGTGCTCATGGCGAGAAGCTCGGCAAGCACTCCGCTCCCAGGGCGGAGTAGGGAAGGCCGCGGATTGAGCGCGGTCGGGGACCCACCGAAGCCGTAGCCCGAGTGTCTGCCCCGGCGGAAGGTAACGCGCTTAGGGTCGTGAGGGTTCGCCAGGTCGCCGCCCAACTGCGGGCTTAGGCGGAGGCTTGCAGAATCATGCATATTCAGACAGAGATACGCATGTATATGAATGCGATTCTAAATCTGTTCTTAGGACTCCTCCAAAATGAAGAGATACCTCGAAATACCGGGTATGCATAACGTTTTTTGAGGTAATCAGCTCTTTAAAACATTTGCGAACTGGGGTTTTATCGTCGTAAGACGATGAGCAGCGTTTGTATAGGCAGTATTTCGAGGTATCTCTTCATTTTCTGACCCTCGTGGATCGGTGACTGGGAATTTGATTCAAATACATGCATATTCACTGGTATTTATGCATCTATCCGAGAAGACCGCCCCGAACGCCAGGTCGTATGGGGGCCATAGCGACGTCGCAACCGCATCTATCCGAGAAGACCGCCCCGAACGCCAGGTCGTATGGGGCAATAGCGACGTCGCAGCTGCATTTCTCCGAGCAAGCCGCCCCGGGCGCCGGTGTCGTCCGGACACTGGATGGGCCGCTACCACGAGGCCGCCCCGAGCGCCAGCCGCGCGCGGGCTGCTCCGGTCATGCCTCCAACCGCACGAGCAAGGTGCAGGGGTAGGGGGACTTGTCGCTCCAGTCGATGTCTAGCAGTCGCAAACGCTCCAGCTCGTAGATGGGGCCCTCAATCTTCTCGCCTTGGCTGCGGGCAAACGCCATCAGTCGCCGGTACCCATCCAGCGCCCGGCTCCAAGGCTCGTCAAAGTCGAGCAGCGCGTAGCGGCCGGCCGGCATCGTCTCCGCGGTTGCCTCTGCCGGCACCCGCGCCCCCTTGGGCAGCAGGCAGTATGTGCCCAGGTAGCCGATCGACCCCGCGTCGATCGATGCCGGGTCGACCGTCGAGCAGTACGGTGCCATCTCTGCTTCTGGCGAGATGCTCGCCAGAGTCCGCATCGCGGCAAAGTCGCGCTGAGCGTTGGCGTGCAGCTTCTCGGCGGTGTCCAGCTCCATTCCGCCGTTGCTCACCATCAGAAGCTGGGCGGCTTCCCGCTCCTCGACCACCGGGTCGTGGCGTCGCACCCTCATCCCATCTGCTTGTCGGGCTATCTCGTCGAGCATCCGCTCGGCACGTTTCAGGTCGCGCAGGCGCGCTCTGACCGACGCCAGCTGCTGGTGCGCGGCATCGGCGAGGTGCGCCGGGTCGTTGTGGTCCAGCACCTCGGCGATCTTCTCGAGCGAGAACCCCGAGTCGATGAGCGCCCGGATAACCATGAAGCGCATGTACTGGTCGGCACCGTAGTAGCGGTAGCCGTTGTCCGCCACCTGGGCCGGCTTGAGCAGACCGAGCTGGTCGTAGTGGATGAGCGTGTTGCGGGTGGTCGAGCAGAGCCGGGCAAACTCGCCGGTTTTGATGAGGTCCTGGGTCATGCGCCGTTCACCGCCAGATATTGGAAGGAGTGGGGTTGACTTTATGGTAACCACAACGTTTACCGTCGTCACTGAGAAATGAAAGGCGCACGTATAGAAAGAGTTGAGCGTAATGATCTCCCAGCAAGTAAAGCAGAACCGTCTGTACCGCCTGCGGTGGGCAGGCCTGGCGGTGCTGCTCTTCGGACAGTTTGTGACCTCTATCGACCTCACCGTCCTCAACGTGGCGCTGCCCTCGCTGACGGCGGATATCCAACCCACCTCCGAGCAGCAGCTCTGGATCGTCGACGTGTACTCGCTCGTGCTGGCGGGCACGCTCATGCCGGTGAGCTCGCTCTCCGACCGGGTGGGGCGCAAGCGGATGCTGCTCATGGGGTATGCGCTCTTTGGGATCACCTCGGCCTTTGTCCTAATTGCCAACACGCCCGCGGCTGTCATTGGCATCCGCGCCGTGCTGGGCCTCTCCGCCGCCATGATCATGCCGGTGACCATGTCTCTGCTCCGGGCCCTCTTTGAGAGCGACCGCGAGCGCGCCTTGGCCATTGCGCTGTGGACCGCCATCGTCGGTATCGGCGAGGCGGTTGGCCCCATGATTGGCGGCGGCTTGCTGATGGCGTTCAGCTGGCACGCGGCCTTCCTCATCAACGTGCCCCTCATGGCCGTGGCGTTTATCGCCGGCTTGTCTCTGTTGCCCGAGGTCAAGTTTGACCTGGTCAGCAAGTGGGATGTGCCGGCGGCGATAATTGCCCTGGCGGGCATGGTGGCGTTCATGTTTGGCATCAAGCGCCTGGCGGCCGAGATGTCCCTCACCGCGTCGGACGGCCTGATTCCGCTCATCGCCGGCATCGCGCTGCTGGTGTGGTTTGGCCATCGCTGCCTGCACGCCACCGATCCCCTGCTCGACCTGCGCCTCTTTAAGAGCAAGCCCTTCACCGGTGGGTTTGTGGCCTCTCTGGGCGCGATGTTCTCGATGGCGACCTTGCTCTTCCTCCTGGCGCAGTGGCTGCAGCTGGTGGAGGGACTCTCTCCGCTGCAGTCCGGCATCGCGCTGGTCCCCATGGGGGCGGCGAGCGTGATCGGCGCGGTCGCCGCGCCTGTGCTGTCGCGCAAGATCGGCGCCCGCGGCGCCATCTGCAGCGGGCTGGTCATATCGTCGGTGGGCATGATCGCCGTCATCGCCTTTGCCCACAGCCTCACCGTGGGCGTGGTGATCGGCTGCACCTGTCTGGTGGGCTTGGGCATCGGTGCCCTGGGCATCGGGTCGACCGTCATCATGCAGGAGGCACCGGGCGAGAAGGCCTCAAGTGCCGCCTCCGTCGACGAGATCGCCTACGACTTGGGCAACGTATTGGGCGTGGCCATCATGGGCAGCGTCGCCACCATCGTCTACCGCCTGGGGCTCAACGTGCCGGTGCTGGAGGCGGCGGGACTTGACCAGGCCGCCATAACCGCAGCCTCAAGCACGTATGCCGAGGCCGTCACCGTGGCCCGGCAGACCGGGGTGACCGAGCTTATCGCCGAGGGATCGGTGGCCTTCACTAACTCCATCGTCACCGCAAGCGTGGCCGGCGGGGTGGTGCTGCTGGCCGTGACGCTGCTGGTAGCACGCCTTATCCCGCGCGGATACAGCATCGATGGGGAGGGCTCGGCCCAGGCGCCTGCGTCTGCCGAGAACAGCGCCGGCCCAGGGTCCGCCCGCTCCGTGGCTGCTCGCTGAGCCCCATTCCCCAAGCCGGTGACGGTTGGGCCAATGGCTCGCACTCATGCCATATACTCATCACCGTGAACGCTTACGGGTCGGCGCCCCCGCGTGGGGCGCCGCTCGCTACTTGAGGGGATGCGCATGGCTCAATCGCTGTATCGCAAGTACCGTCCGCAGGTCTTTGAGGACGTTGTAGGTCAGGAGCACGTAGAGCGCACGCTGATGAACGCCGTGGCCACCGGCACCGTCTCGCATGCGTACTTGTTCTGCGGTCCGCGCGGCACCGGCAAGACCACTACCGCCCGCCTGCTGGCCAAGGCCCTGCTCTGCCAAAAGGGGCCTGGCAACGGGCCCGACGGCACGTGCGACGAGTGCCTGGCCATCGCCGAGGGCCGCCATCCGGACGTCTACGAGCTGGACGCCGCCAGCCGTACCGGCGTCGACAGCGTGCGCGACGAGATCATCGGCCGCGTGCAGTTTGCACCCACCCGCGGCCAATACAAGATCTACATCATCGACGAGGTCCACATGCTCTCCTCGGCGGCCTTCAACGCCCTGCTCAAGACGTTGGAGGAGCCGCCTAGCCACGTCATCTTCGTGCTCTGCACCACGGACCCGCAAAAGGTCCCGGACACCATCCTCTCGCGCTGCCAGCGCTTTGACTTCCATCGCTTCTCGGTGGAGGAGATCGTGGGCCGGCTCGCCTATATCAGCCGTCAAGAAGGCATCGCCGTCGAGGCGGGGGCGCTTCAGATCATCGCTCGGCATGTCCAGGGCGGGATGCGCGACGCCATCGGCTCGCTCGAGCAGCTCTCGGCATTTACCAGCAAAAACATCACCACGTCCGATGCCGAGGGGCTTCT
Source organism: uncultured Actinomycetes bacterium (assembly GCA_900314665.1). Lineage (GTDB taxonomy): Bacteria > Actinomycetota > Coriobacteriia > Coriobacteriales > RUG033 > RUG033. The sequence continues at coordinate 6,045 of OMWF01000229.1, read as the reverse complement.
GGGCGAGGTCGATAGCGCCCAGCTCTTTGACATTGTGGACCTCATCGCCAGCCGCGATGTGGCGGGGTGCTTCTCCTGGATTGCCAAGTTCACCGAGAACGGCACCGACATGATGGAGTTTGCGCGCGACCTCACCAAGCACGTGCGCAACTTGTACGTGACCGCGCTCACCGGCGGCCACGACGGCATCGTGGAGGGAGGCGAGGAGAGCGTTGCTCGCTATGCCCGTCAGGCCGCTCGCTTTGAGGGCACCGACCGGCTGGCTCGCATGCTCACCATCCTGGGCGAGCTGCTGGGGCAGCTGCGCTACGCCACCGATCCGCGCCTCAACGTGGAGATTGCCCTCACCCGCATGGCGCGCCCCACGTCTGATCTCACGCTCGAGTCGCTGGCCGAGCGGATCGAGACCCTCGAGGCCCGCCTGAGCGAGGTGGAGGCCGGTGCGCCGAGAAGGGCCGCGGCTGCGGAGATGGCGCCTGCGCCGGAGCCGCGCCGGGAGTCTGCGCTGCAGCCGGAGCCCCAGCCCGAGCCCGCTCCGAGCTGGGAGCCGGAGCCGCGCCGGGAGTCGGCGCCCGAGCCTCAGCTCGCGCCGCGCACGGAGTCTGCACCTCAGCCCGAGCCTGCTCCGGGCTGGGAGCCCCAGCCTCAACCGAAGCCTGCGCCCCAGCCGGAACCCCAACCCCAGCCTCAGCCGGCTCCCACTCCCGAGTCCGAGCCCGTCGAGCCCCCGCAGATTCAGCCCAAGCAACCTGCGGACCAGGGCGTTCTCGCGCGCGATACCGCCCAGCGCCTATGGGCGGCGACCGTGCGGTCCATTCGTCAGAAGAGAAGCGCCATTGGAAACACCTTTGCCGGCACTGTGGTGGACGTGGACCCGGATGGCACGCTCTGCATCCAGTTCCCCTCGCAAGGGCAGTTTGCCATCCGACTCTCCGAGCGTCCCGAGAACCGCGCCACCGTTCGCGAGGCCATTATCGAAACCTTTGGCCGCGAGGTGCCCTTCCGCTATGCCGCCTCTGACCAGGTTGCAGCTCCGCAGATTCACCGCGAGCCAGCGCCCCAGGCGTTTGAGCAGCCTCAGCCTGCGGCAGCGGCAGCGCAGGGATTCGCGGCGGCAAGCAGCCGGCCTGCTCCGACGCCGCAGCCGGAACCGGTCCAAAACTCGTTTTCCGACCTGATGCATGACAACCCGGCAAGCGTCCCCTCCGACCCCACCTACGAGGAGGCGCCCATCGACTCCTACGACGACTATGTCCCATCAGAGGATGAGCCGCCGGTAAACGACGCGCCCCCTGTCGACCCCTCGTACATGCTCGATCCCAACTACGAGCCAGAACCCGAGCCCGCATTCCAGCCCGAGCCTCAGCCCGCGCCCAGCACCCCCGACGGACTCAACCCCGATGTGGCCTCGCTGCTGGCCGGCGCCTTTGGCGGCAGCATCAACATCCAGAGCGCTGACGACGAGTGAAGGCGAGTAAGCTGGGACGAGTACTTTTGCAGCGCTTGGCCCATGGCGGGCATCGGCGCTGGGCGACTATGACACCACGAAAGGAACCTCTTAATGGCTAAGAACCAGATGGCCCAAATGATGGCCCGCGCCCGCAAGATGCAAGAGCAGATGAACGCCATCCAACAGGAGCTCGCCCTTGCCGAGTATCCCGCCACTGCCGGAGGCGGCATGGTCATGGCTGTGGTTTCCGGGGACCTCAAGGTCAAAAACATCACCATCAATCCCGAGGCGGTTGACCCGGAAGACGTGGAGATGCTCCAGGATATGGTTATGGCCGCCGTCAACGAGGCGCTCGACACTGCGCAGAAGGCGCAGAACGAGCGCATGGGCAGCATGACCGCCGGCCTCAACATCCCCGGCCTCAACTTTTAACGCGCCTTGGCAGAATCAGCGAGCATACAAAAGCTGCTCGACGAGCTCGAGCGGCTGCCCGGCGTGGGTCCCAAGTCGGCTCAGCGCATAGCGTTTTGGCTGCTCAACGCCGATACGGTTACGGCGCGTCGGCTTGCTGACGCCATTATCGAAGTCAAGCAGACGGTGCATTTCTGCAACACCTGCTTTAATTACGCAGAAGCCGACGAGTGCTCCATCTGCGCGGATCCCACCCGTGACCACACCACTATCTGCGTGGTGGAGGAGCCGCGCGACGTGACCGCCATCGAGCGGACGGGCGAGTTCTCCGGCGTCTATCACGTGCTGGGCGGAGTCATATCGCCCATGGACGGGATTGGCCCGGAGCAGCTGCACGTCCGCGAGCTCATGAGTCGGCTCTCGGACGATGCGGTCAAGGAGGTCATTCTCGCCACCAATCCCAATGTGGAGGGTGAGACCACTGCGGTCTACCTGGCCCGCATGATCAAGCCGCTCAACGTGACGGTCACTCGCCTGGCAAGCGGTTTGCCCGTAGGCGGAGACCTGGAGTATGCCGACGAGGTCACCTTGGGCCGCGCCATCGAAGCCCGCCGGGCGATGTAGGGGGGTGCGCGACGGCCCGTCCCGCCGCAACGCACGCTTTGTCTTGGCGACAAGTACTGGCGTGACAGCCCAACCCCCGTCGGCCCAATCCGCAGCTCTTGCGAGTCTCGCGCACCACGCCCCTGCTAGTGCCGCCATGCGCCTCCACACGCGGGCGCCTTGCGCGTTTAAACCCCCGCAGCGCGTGCCGCCCGCGGTAACGAGTTGGGCTTTCGTGCGTCTTGCGGTGCCTGTACCCCCTGTACCGGCCTCGTTGAACCTATCCTAACAGGCACCCCATCAAAACTCGGCAGAGCTTTTGAAGGGTGAACTGGTCCCTCATGCCCTGCCTGGGCTATAGGGCCCAGCACTTGGGCCTTTATGGTCCCTGTGCCGGCTCCCCATGGCCCAGGCAGGATATGAGGGCGCCAACTACAGAAGGATTGGAGAGTGGGAGGGAGATGCGATGGCAGAGCTGACGGAGATCCGTTGGCACGCTCGCGCTGGACAGGGCGCTGTGACGGCAGCGACTCTGGTTGCCGAGACCGCGCTTTTGCAGGACAAGTACATCCAGGCCATGCCGGAGTACGGCCCCGAGCGCACCGGTGCGCCGCTGAAGGCGTACACCCGGGTGTGCGATGAGCCTATCGAGGTGCATAACAACATCACCAATCCGCAGATCGTGATCGTCATGGACGAGACGCTGCTGCCTCTGGTCGATGTGATGGAGGGCATTACCGAGGACGGCGCCGTTATCCTCAACACCCGCATGACCCCGGCCGAAGCCCGCGCCAAGCTCAAGGCCCCCAGTAGCGTCAAGGTGGCCACCGTGGACGCCACGGGCATCGCGATCGATACCATCAAGCGTGACATTCCCAACACCCCCATCGTGGGAGCGCTGTCCGCCGTGACCGGCTTGGTTCCTGTCGACAAGGTCAAGGAGAAGCTGGTCCAGACCTTTGGCGAGAAGTTCTCGCAGGCCATTATCGACGCCAACCTGGAGTCGGTCGATCGAGCATACAAGGAGGTGCAGGTCGGATGACCAGGAAGTGGGATCTTACCGGTATCGAGAGCTGGGAGGCGGCCCGCTATCCCGTGGGCATCAGCTGCCCCGACGCCGGCAACGCCGTCGACTACATCACCGGCGGCTGGCGCTCGGAGCGCCCCGTGTGGGATGCCGAAAAGTGCAAGAACTGCCTCATCTGCTGGATCAACTGCCCCGACTCCTCGATTGTGGTGGAGCAGCAGCAGATGACCGGCATCGACCTCGACCATTGCAAGGGCTGCGGCATCTGCGCCCAGGTGTGTCCCTTTGGCGCCCTGGACATGCACCTCGAGTCCGAGTTCACAAGGGGTGATGCGTGATGGCAACCCAGACCACCATCTCCGCGACGGGCAACCTGCTCATCGCCGAGGCGTACCGTCAGGTCGAGCCTGATGTCATCGCCGCCTACCCCATCACCCCGCAGACCACCATCGTGGAGGCCTACGCCAAGTACGTTGCCGACGGCCGGGTGCACACCGAGCTGGTGACCGTCGAGTCCGAGCACTCCTCGATGTCTGCCTGCATCGGCGCCTCCGCGGCCGGCGCTCGCACCGCCACCGCCACCTCCTCGCAGGGCTTTGCCTACATGTATGAGGAGCTGCCCATCGCCGCAGGTATGCGCCTGCCCATCGTGATGGCCAACGCCAACCGTGCCATTTCGGCCCCCATCAACATCCACGCGGACCACTCCGACGTGATGTCTGCTCGCGACACAGGCTGGATCATGCTCTTTGCCGAGGATGCCCAGGACGCCTACGACAACACGGTCATGTCCTTCCGCATCGCCGAGAACCCCGCCGTGCGCCTGCCCGTCATCACCGCCCTCGACGGCTTCATCACCACCCATGCCATGGAGCGCGCTCAGCTCATGGACGACGAGACGGTCAAGTCGTTTGCCGGCCAGTACGTCCCGCCCGAGGCGCTGCTCGACACCGAGAACCCCATCAGCGTGGGCATGTTTGCGGAGGACCGCTTCTACACCGCTGGGCACCTGTCCACCCGCCGCGCCATCGACGGCGCCGCCTCCATCATCAAGGAGATCGGCGATGAGTGGGGCGCCCTCTGCGGCCGTCCGTTCAATGCCGTCAACGCCTACCGCTGCGAGGACGCGGATTACGTCATCGTCATCATCGGTTCCGCTGCGGGCAACGTCCGCCACGTGGTCAACGAGTTGCGTGATCAGGGCAAGAAGGTGGGCGTGGCCTCCATTCGCGTCTACAGGCCCTTCCCGTACCAGGAGCTGGCTCAGGCCATCGGTCATGCCAAGGCCATCGGCGTGATGGACCGCTCCGAGTCCTTTGGCGCGCAGAACGGTCCGCTCGGCCTCGATGTGCACACCGCCCTCTACGGCCAGACCCAGGCGCCGGTTCGCGACTACATCTATGGCCTGGGCGGCCTCGACGTGACGCTCGACCTCATTCGCCAGGTCTATGCCGACCTGGAGGAGACCGAGTCGATCGTGCCCGACCCCGGCGTCATCTACCTGGGAATCAACTAAGAGAGGAGGGATCAGCAATGGCTAACATCAAAGAGCTCTCAGACCTGCCCGAGCGCCTCTGCGGAGGCCATCGCCTCTGCGCGGGCTGCGGCGCCTCCATCTGCGTGCGCCAGGTGCTCATGGGCGCCGGCGACAGCGACGTAGTGGTGAGCTCCGCCACCGGCTGTCTCGAGGTCTCGACCACCGTCTATCCCTACTCGGCTTGGAACGGCTCGTTTATCCACAACGCCTTTGCCAACTCTGCGGCCACCATGTCCGGCGTGGTCGCGGCGTACAACGGCCTCAAGCGCGCCGGCAAGATCCCCGAGGACAAGGAGATCAAGTTCTGCGCCTTTGGCGGCGACGGCGGCACCTACGACATCGGCTTCCAGTCCCTGTCCGGCGCCATGGAGCGCGGCACCAACATGGTCTACGTGTGCTACGACAACGGCGCCTACATGAACACCGGCATCCAGCGCAGCGGCGGCACCCCCAAGTACGCCTGGACCACCACCGCCGAGGTGGGCAAGGTCCTGCAGGGCAAGCTGCAGCGCCGCAAGGACCTGGCCTCAATCATGGCCGACCACCACATCCCCTACGCGGCACAGGCCTCCGTGGGCGACTGGCGCGACCTGGTCAGCAAGGCCGAGAAGGCCTTCAATGCCGATGGCCCAGCGTTCCTGCTGGTTTTTGCCCCGTGCCCCCGCGGCTGGCGCATTCCTGCCAGCCAGACCATCGAAATCTCCAAGCTGGCCATCCAGAGCCGCTTCTGGCCTCTCTTTGAGGTGGAGAACGGAAAGTGGAGCATGAAGGAGATTGCGGACGACAAGGTCATCCCCGTGGCCGACTTCCTCAAGCCCCAGGGCCGCTTCAAGCACCTCTTCAAGCCTGGCAACGAGGCTCTGCTCGAGGAGCTGCAGCGCGACGTTGACGAGTACTACGACTACGTCAAGGGCCGCTGCTCGATTTTCAAGTAGTCAGGCAATCGCACAATCGCAGCTCACGGCGCCGGCTGGCCTCCCCAGCCGGCGCCGTTGCGTTGGGAGGGGAAGGTGTCGC
>OMWF01000081.1 GCA_900314665.1 uncultured Actinomycetes bacterium | reverse complement strand
TCCGCGCGAGCGCAGCTTCTCTGAGCAACTTCCCGCGCCGCATGGTCGAACTCTATCTCCTGATTCATCAGGGGCTTGGGCGTTCCGTAGCCCCCGTACCGCCTTGGCAGGCTCAGCGTCAGCGCAAGCTCGGTCTCCTTGGCCGAGGCTGATCCTTCGAGTAGCAGCGGGAGCGCAACCCGAGCCGTCTTAACTCCGCGCAGGCTGCTGGCTTGTCCCACATAACGTTGGAGAGTGGCGAGGTCAGTCGCCGGGTCCCGATTGTACCTGGGCGGCATGTCGCACGCCTGGGCGTCAACATCGTGTGCGTACGTCCCGCACAACTCGCAACCGAGCTTGAGCAGCAAGGGCAGGTCAAGCTCGCAGCACATCTGCACAAAAACGAGCTCCGGAGAGGCGACGCAGATGCCGGGGGCTATCTCGTAGAACGACCGGGCGGGCAGAGGTCCGCTATAGACGCTGTACCCGATGCGACTCTTACAATGGCGATCCCGCCCGTCGCTGACCATCAGGTGACGGGGAAGCCAACTCGGCAGGCGTCCAATCTGGGTCTCAAAGGAGTCGCTGCTTAGCGCGCAGCCAGCAATATCTCCCACCGGCCGGGCCTCTTGCATGGTCTGCCGTGGATTGCTTACCGAGCGCCAAAACGTAAGAGCTGCAATATTGTCCAGGTAGAGCATCGCACCCCCCAATCAAATGCCGGGTTTTTATCACATCGGATTGTTTGGGGTGGAGCCGTACCAAACGCCATCAACCGCGTCAGCTGAAGCGCCGAGGATGCGAGTGTACACCCTGAGCAGGCTCAAGGGAAATAGGCTGAGGGGTTCCCGTGAAAGCGTTCAGGTGGGGGCAGGCGCGAGAGTAACCGATAAAGGCAGCCAGGACCACTAGCCACCTGGTTACCCCGCTCCAACTTTTGACGGCTTTGGCCAGACGGCAGGCCAGACGCCATTTTTACTCCAACTTTTGACGGCTTTGGCCAGGCGCGAAGCCCTCGCTGCGCAGTCGGCTGAACCCGCAAGGCGTCTACCTGCGGATCCGTTTTTTCGCATCTCCCCGCGACGCCTCTCGAGACGCCAGCTTTGGCCAAAGCCGTCAAAAGTTGGAGCGGGGGTTATGACGGGGATGGGGCAGGGACGGCCCTGCAGCCGTGCGTCCCCCCGCCCCACCTCGCGCGTTTACCACGAGAGCAGCTGGTAACCGTCCTCGGTAACCACCAGCTGAACCTCCCACTGAGCGGTGGGCTTGCGGTCCTTGGTGCGCACGGTCCACTTGTTGGGGTCGCTCATGTCGATGGCCGCGTCACCCATGTTGACCATGGGCTCGATGGTGAAGCACATGCCCGGCACCAGGATAGGGCCGGTGCCCGCCTCGGCAACGAAGCTCACAAAGGGATCCTCGTGGAACTCGTTGCCAATGCCGTGCCCGCCGTATTCCGCCACCACGCTAAAGCCGGCATCGGTCGCCACCTTGTTGACCGCCGCGCCCACGTCGCCCAGATGCCCCCACGGCCGAATCGCCTCAAGTCCCGCCTCGACCGCCTGCTTGGTGACCTCTACCAGGCGCTTCCACTCTGGATCGACCTCTCCAATGCAGTACATGCGAGAAGAATCCGAGAAATACCCGTTCTTGATGGTCGACATGTCGACGTTGATGATGTCGCCCTCTTTGAGAATCTCATCTGGCGAGGGGATGCCGTGGCAAACCACCTCGTTGATGGAGGTGCAAACGCTCTTGGGATAGCCCTCAAAGTTGAGGTCGGCAGGTATGGCGTCGTGCTCGACACAGTAGTTGTAGACCCACTGGTCGATCTCCTCGGTCGAGACGCCAGCCTTGATGTGCTCGTCCACATAGTCGAGCGCTCCGACGTTGACCTCGGCCGATGCCACGATGCCCCGGATATCCTCAGGGGTTTTGAGTAGGTCTCGGTCGATAAGTTCCTCGCCGTCGGCCCACAGCGCCTCAAGCTTCTCGTCAAAAGCCTGATGGCACTTCTTGTACTTCTTGCCGCTTCCGCACCAGCACGGATCGTTGCGCCCGGGGTTCTCGATTCCGTCGTAACCGACGCTCATGACTGCCTTCTTTCGATACCAGACGGGCGCGACACGCTGCCGCTTTCGGCAGGTGCCGCGCCCGCACATGTGACATAACCGCTAGCCGCGGCGCTCTTTGATCTCGGCCGTTATGTCGGCGATAAACTCGTCGAGGTCGCGCTGAACCGTCTCGTTGGTGCGATCGCGCACGCTGATGAGGCCGGACTCGACCTCCTTCTCACCGATGATCAGCATGTAGGGCACGCGGTCGACGCTGCGGGCCTGGCGGATCTTGTAGCCGATCTTCTCGTCGTTGTCGTCCACCTTGACGCGCACGCCGGCAGCCGCGATCTTGTCGGCGATGGTGTGGGCGTAGTCACGGGTCTTCTCGGAAACCGGCAGCACCTTGACCTGGCAGGGGCTGAGCCAGGTGGGGAACTTGCCCTCGTACTGTTCGGTCAGCATGCCGATGAAGCGCTCGAAGGAGCCAAAGCCGGCGCGGTGGATCATGATGGGGCGCTGCTTGGTGCCGTCGGGCGCGGTGTACTCGAGGTCAAAGTTTTGCGGCAGCTGGAAGTCGAGCTGAATGGTGCCGCACTGCCAGGTGCGCTCCAGGCAATCCTGCAGGTGGAAGTCGATCTTGGGGCCGTAGAAGGCGCCGTCGCCGGGGTTCAAGGTGTACTCGACGCCCATCGACTCGAGCGCGTTCTTGAGGCCGGCCTC
>OMWF01000095.1 GCA_900314665.1 uncultured Actinomycetes bacterium | reverse complement strand
GAGTCGATCATCGCCAGCACCTCGCCGGTGTCGTCCATCTCGTAGGTGCCGTCGCCCACCTCGGCGGCCCTGATCGCGCCCCAGGCCTCGTGCCCGCCAACGCGATGGATCATGAGCTTGGGAACCGGGTAGAAGGAGAACTCGCTCGGCTTGGTGACGAGCACGTCCGAGCAGCGCATGAGCACATTGGAGCTGTAGACCGCCGAGAAGATGTCCGCATCGCAAAAGGCGTGGACGCCAGACGCCTCGCCGGCAAGGGCGCCGCTCGCAAACGCGGCCACGCCGGCAAAGTCGTCAAAGTGGGTCTCGGCCATCGAGCTCAAGCCGTCAACCTGGGCGACAAGCCCGTTCCACACGGCATTGTGGTCGCCAACGTTGATGAAGAGCGCCGCTTCGCCGCGACGCACGTAGGGGAGGAGGTGCCCGACGATGGCGGCAAAGAGCTGCTGCTGGGCGCCGGCTCCGCCCACCGAGATGAGGTAGCGCACGGCTTGGCCGGAGAGCACGCGCTCCCGGCGCGCGGCGCAGTCGGCCTCGATGTTCTCGACCAGCTCGTGATCGATGTAGTGGCCGGTGTAGAAGAGCGCGTCGGCGGGCATGGGCTTGAGCTGCTTGTGCGGATCCATGCCCCGCAGCTGGCGGTAGCCCAGGTAGGCGCTGGGGGTCTGAACCGTGTGGAGGGAGCCCTCAGCCAGGTGCAGCGCCATGGGCCAGTTGTCGGGGATGGCGTTGACCACGTGCGTCAGGCCGGCGTGCACGGCCGCCTGGGCCGGCCACACGTGCGTGCCGATGTAGGGCACGTCTCGGTCGAGGTCGGCCAGGAGCGGCACGCAGAGCTCGGCGTTCTTCTGATCCGCCGCGTTGTACGAGAGCTTGCGAAAGCCCTCGCTGTTGAGCGGCTCCCACACGAGCTTGTTGAACAGCGGGATCTTTTGCGAGAGGCGCGAGCCTAGCGAGTAGAGTCGGTTCTGGTCGGCGATCATCTTCGATCCGGTGCTTTGCGAGAAACTCGCCAGGTCGAGCCAGTAGGGGGTGTAGCCCATCGCGCGTGCGGCCGAGGCCATGGCCATCGAGATGCGGTAATGCCCGAAGCCCATGCGGATGTTGCCCACCACCACGGGCCGGCCGTCCGCCCCGGGGACGGTCCGGCTGGTAGGCGCGGGCAGCGGGGCGGAGGCGGCGTCGGCGTAGATGTCGAGCGGGCCTTGGTCGGAGAGCACCAGGTTGCGCACGCCCAGCGCGTCGCTGATGACCGGGACCGCCTCGCTTGCCAGGTGGTAGGCCGTTCCGGAGTCGTCGCCAAACCTTTTCTGGAACCGCTGCTTTGACCGCACCGCCTTGCGATAGGTGCGCGCGCCCTGGTCGTTTCCAAAGGCGCTTCTCGCCCGATCCGTCCCGTTGCCCATCAAATGCCCCCACCTGCTTGACGATGCGTGCCCGCTCCGGCTGCATCGCCACCCTCTGCCTGTTGTACGGGTATCATTCTACCGACAAGGAGCCGCTGGCCGCCCTGCTTGGCCGGGGCTGCAAGGGGAGCGGGGCGCACGCGCCGCCGCGAGAGGGGATCACATTCACATGGGCGAGAAGAAGCTTGCGAACGGCAAGGTCATTGCGCTGTTCGCGATAGGCCAGCTGGGATGGGCCATCCTATCCGGCATCATCAGCAACTGGCTGGTCTACTACTACATGCCGTCGGACACCATGCTGAGCCACGGCATGACGGTGTTCATCACCCAGGGCATCGTCTTTGGCGGCCTCACGGTGATTGGCATCATCACCGGCTGCGGGCGCCTGCTCGACGGCTTCATCGACCCGTTCATCGCCTCGGTGTCCGACCGGCACAAGGGCCCGCGCGGCCGGCGCATCCCCTTCATGCGGCTTTCGGCGCTGCCCTTCGCACTGATGACGGTGCTGGTCTTTGTGCTGCCCAGCACCTCGAGCGCGGCGGCCAACAACGTCATCCTCTTCATCTGCCTGATGCTCTTCTACATCACGCTGTCGCTGTACTGCACCCCGTTCAACGCGCTCATCCCGGAGCTGGGTCGCACCCAGGAGCTGCGGGTGAACCTCTCCACGTTCATCTCGGTCACCTACTTTCTGGGCACCGCCGTGGCCTACCTCGTGACGGCCATCGCCGGCATGCTCGAGCCCTCCCTGGGGCCCCTGGCGAGCTTCCGGGTGACGGTCGCCGTCCTGGCGGTGGTCGCGCTCGTGTGCATGCTGGTGCCCGCCTTTGGCATCGACGAGACGCTCTACGCCGACACCAAGCCCAGCTCGGTGCCCATGTGGCAGTCGGTCTCCAAGACCTTCAAGAACCGCGACTTCCTCACCTTTGAGGGCTCGGACGTGCTCTACTGGGTCTCCATCACCATGTTCCAGACCGGCCTGCCCTACTACGTCACCGAGCTCATGGGCTTCGACGACTCCTGGACCTTTGTCTTCTTTGCGGCCATGACGGTGATATCGCTGCTGTTCTACGCCCCGGTCAACATCCTCGCCAAGCGGATTGGCAAGAAGAAGCTGGTGGCCTTTGCGTTCTTCTTCTTTTGCGCAGCCTTTGGCGTGACCGCGGTGTGCGGCAACTACGGCATCCCGCCCATCGCCTGGGGCGTGGCGGTGGCCATTCTCGCCGCCGTGCCCATGGCCATTCTGGGCATCCTGCCGCAGGCGGTGCTCGCCGACATCGCCGAGTCCGACGCGGTCACCACGGGCGAGAACCGCGTGGGCATGTTCTACGCGGCCCGCACCTTTGCCATGACGTTGGGACAGACCCTCGCCATGATTCTCTTCACCTCGATTTCGACCGCTGCCGGCGGCGGCCTGGGATACCGTCTGACCGCCGTCGCCGCGGTGGCGTTTTGCCTAGTGGCCGGCCTGGTGTTCACGCGCTACCGGGAGAATAAGGTGCTTGCCATCATCGCCAGCGATCCGGTGACCGCCGCCGCCGTACGCGAGGACGAGTAGATGAAGCTCGCTCCCACATTCCAGCTCTCCTGGAGGCGCCCCGGCGGGCAGGCGATAAGCGCCGGGGCGGCGGCGCTGGCGCTCGACCCGGAGGCGGACCTGGCCCCCGAGGTCGTATGTGGCCGAGGCTCCTGGCAGCTCTGGGTCACCGCGCGCCGCCCGGTGGAGCTTGTCTCGGCAGGCGCCACCGTGCACGTCGACCTCGCCGGTGCCGACGCCCTCTACCTCAACGGATACAACTCTTGGACCGACTCCTGGGAGCGCCCTCCCGCCGGCGCCATGCCCGGGCTTTCGCGTACGCCGCGGCTCGCCGTGCGTCGCTGGGTGCTCGACGCCTCGGGCGATTACCGCTTTGCCCGGCAGGACGCGCGCCCCGGCCGTCAGCACGGGATCGGTTACGGCTATCTGCGCCGCGGAGGCGACGTGGCGCTTCTCGGCGAGAGCCGGCCCGACGCCGGAGTGACCGTGATCTACGAGGACCTCGAGGCCGGCTGCCTGCGGCTTGAGAAGGAGGGGCCGGGCCGGGCGCTCAAGGCGGGGGAGGGGGTCTGCGCCTTCTCGCTGGTCGCCTTTGAGGGGGCGCTCGAGGACGCCTTTGCGCGGTATGTCGCCGCCCTGGGCGCGACGCGCCGGCCGGCGCCCCCGCTGGTGGGTTATAGCAGCTGGTATCGGCATTACGGCGACATCGACGCCGGCAAGTTGGGGCACGACCTGGACGGGGTCTCCGCAAGCCTTGCAAGGCTGGATCTGGGATGCGCCCGCCCGCTCTTCCAGATCGATGACGGCTACACCAAGGTGGGGGACTGGATGTACCCCGATGAGCGGCGCTTTCCTCAGGGCATGGGCTCCCTGGCCGATAAGATCAGCGCCTGCGGCCTGGTGCCAGGCCTGTGGATGGCGCCGTTTGTGTGCGAGCGGGACTCGGCGGTCTTCTCGGCGCATTCCGACTGGCTGCTGCGTGACGACGCGGGCCAGCCGGTCAGGAGCGGCCCGCACTGGAGCGGGGCCTTTGCGCTCGACAGCCGCCATCCCGAGGTGCGCGAGCACGTGCGCGCCTCGCTTTCCACGATGACCGGAACGTGGGGGTATCGCTTCCTCAAGCTGGACTTTCTCTATGCGGCGGCGCTGCTCCCGCACGACGGGCTCAATCGCGGCGAGCTCATGGCCGACGCGCTCGACCTGCTGCGGGCAAGCGTGCCGGAGGGCACGCTACTCGACTTTTGCGGCGTGCCCGTGATGAGCGCCTTTGGCCGCTGCGAGTACTGCCGCATCGGCTGCGACGTGGGGCTTGACTGGGACGGCAGGCGCCTCATGCGCCTCGCCGGGCGCGAGCGGGTGAGCACCAGGAACTCGCTCGGCAGCACGCGCGGGCGCGCACACCTCAACGGCGTCGTCTTCTTAAACGACCCCGACGTCTTCTTCTTGCGCGATGACGTCAAGCTCGACGCGGCTCAGCGCAGCCGGCTGCTTGCGGCCGACGCCCAGCTGGGCGGCATGCTCCTGACCTCGGACGACATGGGCGCCTGGGATGAAGCCCAGCACCAGCAGTTTGAGCGGGCGCTGGCGACGTTCACCGCGCGCTTTGGCGGGGAGGGCGCCGATGAGTGACCCGTTGATCCCCGTGCGTATACTGGATAGGCTGCGTCAACGTTTGGAGCTCGCATTTGGAGGGGGCGCCGGCGAGGTGCTGGCGGTGCAGGCCCCCGGACGCACCGAGCTGGCTGGCAATCACACCGACCACGAGGGCGGCCAGGTCATCGCCGCCGCCGTGAACCGCCACGTCTACGGCCTGGCCCGCCCCAACCGCCTGGGACAGATTCGCCTGGAAAGCGAAGGTTACGCGCCGGTCGCCATTGACTGCGACGACCTCGGCCGGCGTACATCCGAGGAGGGCACCACGGCAGCGCTGGTACGGGGCCTGGCGGCGGCCGTCGGAGATGCGGCCGGCGGGGCGCGTCGCGGGTTTGACCTGGCCGTCGTGAGCGAGGTGCCGGCCGGATCGGGGCTCTCGAGCTCGGCTGCCTTTGAGCTGGCGGTGGCCCAGGCGATGAACCTCCTGTGGGCGGGCGGCGCGATACACCCCCTGCGGCTGGCGCGTCTGGCCCAGCAGGCGGAGAACCGCTATTTTGGCAAGCCGTGCGGAATGATGGACCAGGCCGCCATCGCCTGCGGCGGCATCGTCCGCATGGACTTCAACGACCCCCGCTCTCCACAGGTCGAGCGCTTGAGCTGCGACTTCTCGCATCTGGGCTACACGCTCTGCCTGGTTGCAGTGGGGGCCGACCACGCCGCCAACACCAGTGATTACGCCGCCGTTCCGGCCGAGATGCAGGCGGTGGCGCGCGAGCTGGGACGCACGCGGCTGCGCGACGTGGACGAGGACGAGGTCCTGGGCGCGCTGCCGGAGCTGCGGCGCAGGCTGGGCGACCGGGCCGCGCTGAGATCCCTCCATTACTTCAGGGAGGAGCGCCTGGTTGAGCGGCGCGTCGAGGCGCTGCGCACCGGCGACATGGACGCCTTTCTGGCAGGGGAGCGGCTTTCGGGGGCTTCGAGCGCCATGTACCTGCAGAACGTCTCGGTGCCGGGGGCGTCAAGCCAGCCGGCGATGGTGGCCCTGGCGGTGGCCCAGGAGCTTCTCGGCGGACGCGGTGCGGCCCGCATACACGGCGGCGGCTTTGGCGGCACCATCCAGGCCTTTGTGCCCAGCGGGGAGGCGGAGGCCTTCTGCCGGCGCATGGATGCGGCGCTGGGGCGTCCGGGGGCGGCGGCCCTTTATCAGATCGAGCAGGAGGGGGCCTCGGCGCAATGGCTCTAGCAGGCGATAAACACGGTGCAACGGTATCGCAGGCGGCGTCGCGACTGGTCTGGTACGCTCTCGACCGGGGGCTTATCGAGGCCGGCGATGAGCGCTGGGCGTACAACCGCCTGCTCGAGTGCTCGGGACAGACGGGACCTGGGCCGGTCGACGCTGCGACGGCCCAGAGGCAGGCGCACGCCGCCGACTACGACTTTGAGGCCGACCTGGCGCTTCTCGCCCGGTCGGGGGTGGAGGCGGGGCTTGCCGAGGACACGCCCCAGGGCCGCGATCGTCTGGCCATGCGGTGCCTGGGGGCGGTTATGCCCAGGCCCTCACAGGTGGCCCGCCGCTTTGAGGCGCTCTGCCGGCAGCAGGGTCCGCAGGCGGCGACGAGCTGGTTCTACCGGCTCAGCTGCGACGCGGGCTACGTGCGCCGCTCGGCCATCGCCAAGAATCTCAAGTGGACCGCGGCCACCTCGTGGGGCGACCTGGAGATAACCATCAACCGCTCCAAGCCCGAGAAGGATCCCCGCGCCATCGCCGCGGCGGCTTGCCTGCCCCGCGGGGGCGCCTATCCCGCCTGCGCCCTGTGCCGCGAGAACGAGGGGTACGGCGGGCGCCCGGCCCAAGACGCCGGCGGACATCCGGCACGGCAGAACTTGCGCATCGTGCCAATCGAGCTGGTGGGGGAGGGCTACGGCCTGCAGTACAGCCCCTACGCGTACTTTGACGAGCACTGCATCGTGATGAGCGACGCCCACCGGCCGATGCACGTGGACCGCGCCTCTCTCGCCTACCTGCTCGATTTTGTGGGGCGCTTTCCGCACTACTTCATCGGCTCCAACGCGGACATGCCCATCGTGGGCGGCTCGATCCTTTCGCACGACCACTTCCAGGGCGGCCGTCACGAGTTTCCGATGATGCGGGCGGAGGCGTGGCAGCGCTTTGCCATCGCCGGATATCCTCAGGTCGACGCCTGCGTGCTGCGCTGGCCGATAACAGCGCTGCGCCTTACCGCGCAGGACCCGGCCTGCCTGCTTGACGCCGCGATGCGCGTG
>OMWF01000126.1 GCA_900314665.1 uncultured Actinomycetes bacterium | reverse complement strand
CCGCACCTGGGCGGTGAGCGCCTGCACCGAGTACGCCGCCGACATGACGGTGCTCCTCTCGTACTACAAGTCGCTGGACGATTGGAACGACGACCGGCGGCGCTCGGCGCACCTCATCAATCGCATGCTCGCCAGGCCGCTGGCCCAGGTGCGGGAGCGCTGGCCCCGCCAGGCGGACGCCCTCGCGCGGTGCCTGGACGCCGTGGGCGAGGTCGAGCGGCGTCAGAAGGCGGGCGGGCAGACGGCCCCGGACGAGGCGGCCAACTGGTTTGGGCTTGGATTTGGCGAGCTCTTTGCCTGGGGGGACGAGGCCTGGTTTGACGAGCTCGCAGCCTTTGGGCGCGAGCTGGGGCGCTTCGTCTACCTGATGGACGCAGCTGTGGACCTTAAGGGCGATTTGGAATCCGGGTCGTACAATCCCTTTGCTAAAGGCCACTTCTCGCCCGATGACCTGCGGGAGGTGCTGGGGGCGTGCATGGGCCGCGTCGCCGCCGCCTTTGAGCGCCTGCCGCTCGAGCAGGACGACCATCTGTTGCAAAGCGTGGTCTACGCTGGCGTATGGCAGAGATTTGACCAGGTATACGGCCTGGATAGCGAGGCCTGCGAGGCGTCGGGCGACGTGGCGCGCGAGGAGGAGAGCGTTGGATAGAAGCCCCTACGAGGTTCTCGGCGTTTCCGAGGGCGCCAGCCAGGACGAGGTCAAGAAGGCCTACCGCAAGCTGGCCCGCAAGTACCACCCCGACCTCAACCCGGGGGATGCCGAGGCGGCCCGCAAAATGGTCGAGATCAACGAGGCGTACCAGCGCATCATGAACCCCTCCAAGTTTGCTCGCGAGGACGCCCGTCGGGCGACGAGCAGTCCCTACGGAAGCGCCTCCCAACCGGGGCAGGGCAGCTACAGCAGCCCCTTTGGAGGCGCGTACGGCACAGGCGCTCGGGGCTCGCAGGGGCAGGGCGGCGCCTATGGAAGCCCGAGCGGCAACCCCTATGGCTGGTCCACCCAGGATTTCAGCTGGGAGGAGTTCTTTGGCTTTGGCGGCCCTGGCGCGGGAGGCGATCCCCGGTCCATCCACCCCGAGGCCTCTGCCTTTGACTCCGACGAGGTGCGCAACGCCATCAACCTCATCAACGCCGGCCGCTACCACGAAGCCGCCCGTATCATGGCCGGCATCCCCAGCGGCGGCCGCAACGCCCGCTGGTACTACATCGCTTCGCTTGCCAACTACGGGGCGGGCAATGAGGTGCTGGGCTACGAGCAGATCCGCAAGGCGGTGCAGCTCGAACCCGGAAACGCCGAGTACCGCCGCGCCCTCCGGGCCTTTCAGCAGCCGAGCCAGGCTTACCAGCAGCAATCGGCGGAGAGGGGATTTACCCGCGGCAACGCGAACGGAATGGTGACCTGCTGCCTGGGCCTGGTGGCCCTCAACTGCTGCATGGCGACGGCCACCTCGATGGGCTATCCCGGGATGTACTTCTGCTGCATCTAGCAAGCTGAGGCGGGCGGGCCTCTGGATGCCCGCGCCGCATGGGGAAGGACTGATGAGCATGGGAATGGCAATCGGCATCGACCTAGGCACCACCAACAGCTGCATGGCGGTGGTAGAAGGGGGACGCCCCACAGTCATGGTCAACGCCGAGGGCGAGCGCACCACCCCCAGCGTAGTGGCCTTCACCAAGCAAGGCGAGCGCCTGGTAGGGAGCGTGGCCGTGCGGCAGACGGCGATCAATCCGGACCGCACCGTCGCCTCCATCAAGCGCCAGATGGGCACCGACTGGCATCTCACCGTCGACGGGCAGCGGTTCACGCCCCAGCAGATCAGCGCCATGGTGCTGCGCAAGCTCCGGTCCGATGCCGAGCGCTACCTGGGGCAGCCGGTGACCGATGCGGTCATCACCGTGCCCGCCTACTTCAACGATATGCAACGGCAGGCCACCAAGGACGCCGGCCGCATTGCCGGGCTCAACGTGCTGCGCATCATCAACGAGCCCACCAGCGCCGCGCTCGCCTATGGTCTCAACAATGGCAGCCCTCAGAAGGTCATGGTCTACGACCTGGGCGGCGGAACCTTTGACGTCTCCATCATCGAGATCAGCGACGGCGTGATCGAGGTCCTGGCCACCGCTGGCGACAACCACCTGGGAGGAGACGACTTTGACGAGCGGCTCTGCTCGCTGCTCATCGAAGGCTTCAAGCGGAAGACCGGCATCGATGTGAGTCGCGACCCGGCCGCCCTGCAGCGCGTGCGGGAGGCCGCCCGCACGGCCAAGGAGCAGCTCTCGGCCTCTGAGACCGCCCAGGTGAACCTGCCCTTCCTGGCTTCTGGGCCGTCCGACCCGGTGCATCTGGACCAGCAGGTGACCCGGGCCCAGTTTGAGCAGCTCACCGCCGACCTGGTGCAGCGCACCGCCGAGCCGGTGGAGCGGGCCCTGAACGACGCGGGCATCGCCGCGAGCGAACTGGGACAGGTGCTGCTGGTGGGAGGCTCGACCCGCATCCCGGCGGTCCAGCGCTACGTGCGCGAGCTTACCGGCAAGAGCCCCTCGAGCTCAATAAACCCCGACGAGTGCGTGGCCCAGGGCGCGGCCTTGCAAGCCGAAACCCTATCTAGCGCCTTGCGGGGCTCGGCGCTCGCCACTCGCGACCAGAGCATCCTGCTGCTCGACGTGACGCCGCTCTCGCTTTCCATCGAGACCGCGGGCGGCGTGGCGACCCGCCTCGTGGAGCGCAACACCACCCTTCCGGTGCACTACTCGCAGGTATTCACCACCACCGCGCCCTTCCAGCCCAAGGTCGAGATTCATGTCCTCCAGGGCGAGCGCCCCATGGCGGCTGACAACAAGACCATCGGCCGCTTCACGCTCAAGGGCATCAAGCGCGCCATGGCGGGCGTGCCCAGGATCGAGGTCACCTTCGACATCGACGCCAACGGCATCCTCACCGTCTCCGCCCGCGACCAAGACACCGGGCGCCAGCAGTCCATCACCATCACCAGCTCTGGACGCATGAGCGACTCGGAGATAGAGGCCGCCATCGCCGACGCCGAGCGTTACGCCATCGTCGACCAGGCCCGGCGCTAGCGCATGGAGGACGTCTCCCGCGCCCAGCAGCTGCTTGCGGAGGTCGACCAAGCCCTTTCAAAGGCCGGCAAGCAGATCTCAAAGGAGGAGCGCCACCAAATAAAAGGCGACGTCAACGCCGTGGCACGTCTGGCCTCCAAGAAGCCCGAGAAGCTCTCCGACGCCGACATGGACCAGCTGCGCGCCGCCACCGCTCGGCTTGAGGGCAGCAGCGCCCACCTGCGGGCGCTGGCCGCAGGGCTGTAGGGGCGGCGGTCACTCCATCACGATAGAGCGGACGCTTTAGCAACGCTGGCCGGTTGCCTGCCGGGTGCGCGCAGACGAGTGGTATACCGTCAGACTACTGGGCCTATGGTGGCCCATCCGCATGAAGGAGGGGGAGGTACGTCCAATGAGAGTCACCGACGTCATGAAGGAGCGCACGCTCTTCTCGTTTGAGGTCTTTCCGCCCAAGACCGAGCAGGGCATGGACAAGCTGGTGGGGGAGGACGGCGTCCTCGACCACCTGTGCGGGTTCCAGCCCGATTACATCTCGTGCACCTACGGCGCCGGCGGCCGTAATGCCCGCACCAACCTGGAGGTGCTCAAGGCGGTCCAGTCCCGGGGCAACGTCATCCCGGTGGCGCATTTCACCTGCATCGGAAACACCAAGGACGAGATTCGCACCCAGCTGCAGACCTACCTCGACAACGGCGTCAACCATCTGCTGTGCCTGCGCGGGGACCTGCCCTTTGGCTGGACCGGCACCAACGGGGACCTGCACTACGCTACCGAGCTGGTCAAGTTTGTGCGCCAGGAGTTTGGCGATGCGTTCACCATCGCGGTCTCCGGCTCGCCCGAGGGGCACATCGCCAGCCGCAGCCTGGAGGCTGACATCGGCTACCTCAAGCAGAAGCAGGATGCCGGTGCGGACTACATCATGACTCAGCTGTGCTGGGACATGGACCAGTTTGCATACTGGATGGAGGCCATCCGCGCGGCCGGCATCACGATGCCCGTCGATGTGGGCATCATGCCTGTGCTCGATGAGGCGGCCACCATCAACATGGCGCTGTCGCACAACGGTTGCGTGCTCGGCCACGACCTCTCTCGCCTCATCTCCAAGTATTGGATCTTCCCCAACCCCTTTGCGCCTGAGGAGGCTGAGGAGTCGCTGGCTCAGAAGAAGGCCGACTTCAAAAAGGCGGGCATCGAGTACACGATCAACCAGATCGACCAGTACCGCACCTTTGACATCGCCGGCCTGCACATCTACGCCCTGAACAAGTACGAGGACGTGACCACGCTCATCGAGGGCGCGGGGCTGCGCGACCTGATTTAGGAAGCGTCGCCAGAAGCTCGGTTTAGGTGGTTGGGACTTCCCACGTGCGTCTGTGCTTGCGTTATCCTGGTGGCGTCACTGCGTCTCTTGCGATTGGAGATTGAGATGGACGAGATCCTCGAGTACCTCAAGAAGAATCCGACCTACTACCTGGCCACCGTGGATGCCGAGGGCAACCCCCAGGTGCGTCCGTTTGGCACCATCGCCAAGGTCAACGGCGCCCTCTACATCCAGACCGGCATGGTCAAGGACGTCTACAAGCAGATCGCCGCCCATCCGCGCGCAGCCCTGTGCACCTTTGACCACGAGGCGGGCACCTGGCTGCGGGTCGAGGCCGACCTCGTCCCCGACGACTCGACGGAGACGTGTGACGCCGTGCTCAACGACTACCCCAACCTGCGCTCCATGTACACCCCGGGCGACGGCAACTGCGTGGTGCTGCGCCTCGACAACATCCACGCCACGGTGAGCTCGTTCACCGCGCCCACCAGGGAGATCGAGGCCTAGCGCCACGGTCTCACCGTTTGAAGCGGATACGATCGGGCAACCTGCCAGGGGTCGGTCTTACCGGCCCCTGGCGTGTATTCGGGCCAGGGGTTACCTTGGCGCCCGCTTCCAGGTGCGCTTGCAAGAGCCGGTGCGGGATCGGGCCACGGCCGTCTCGGGCTCAGGTTCTGGGTCCGACCGTCGAGTCAACGCCCCTCCCGTCTAAAGGTTGCGCAGGGCGGCGCCGTCCGTCCGGGTGCCAGCGCAATAAACGGCACAGACCCAACGCGATGCATCACAATGAAGACTTGGTCCGCATGAGGTCTGAGCAGCCTCCCGGTGAGATTGGTCGTGGCTATGGAATTGGACGAGAAGAGCAAGTTCAACCTGTACGACTCCTTCAAGAAGGTCAACTCGATAGACCCGGCTTTGTACGAGCAGTTTGACGTCAAGCGCGGGCTGCGCAACGCAGACGGGACCGGCGTGGTGGCAGGCGTCACCAACATTGCCAACGTCCACGGCTACGTGATCTCGGACGGGGTCAAGGTGCCCGACAAGGGCACGCTCAGGTTTCGCGGCTACGACCTCTATGACCTGCTCGGCCTTGATGCCGAGACGAGCCGCTTCAACTACGAGCAGATCGCCTACCTGCTCCTGGCGGGCGAACTTCCCACGCAGCAGCAGCTAGACCGCTTTGTCGAGGTGATTGACAGCCAGCGCGAGCTGCCCGACGGCTTCACCGCGCAGCTCATCCTGACCAACACGCCGCCCGACATCATGAACATGCTGGCCCGCAGTGTGCTGCTGCTCTACAGCCGCGACCCGGATGCCGAGGACCGCTCGCCCGAACACGAGGTCCACACCGCGCTCTCGCTCATGAGTCGGCTGCCGCGCATCATGGTCCTGGCCTACTATGCGGTGCGCTCGCGCTTCTACAACGAGTCGATGATCATGCACCGCTTCATCCCCGGCCAGTCCACCGCCGAGACCATCCTCTCCATGCTGCGCCCGGACCGGCAGTTCACGCCGGAGGAGGCCCGCATGCTCGACGTCATGATGTGCCTGCACGCCGAGCACGGCGGCGGCAACAACTCGACCTTCGCGGTGCGCGTGCTCTCCTCGGCGGACACCGACCCCTACTCGGCCTACGCCGCGGCCATCGGCTCGCTCAAGGGCCGCAGGCACGGCGGCGCCAACCACCAGGTGAGGGCCATGCACAAGGACATCGAGGAGCACGTCGCCAACTGGGAGAGCGACGACGAGGTGGCCTCGTACCTGGCTAAGATCGTGAACAAGCAGGCCTTCGACAAGAGCGGGCTGGTCTACGGCATGGGCCACGCGGTCTACACCACCTCCGACCCGCGCGCCGTCATCTGCAAGCGCTTTGCCAAGCAGCTCGTGGCCGGCACCGAGTACGAGGCGGAGTTCAACCTGCTCGAGCGCATCGAGCGGCTGGCCCCCGAGGTCATCGCCCAGCAGCGGGGGACGAGCAAGGTGCTCTGCGCCAACGTCGACATGTACTCGGGGCTGGTCTACACCATGCTGGGGATTCCCGACGAGCTGTTCACGCCGATCTTCGCCTGCGCCCGCATGGCGGGTTGGGCGGCCCACCGCTTTGAGGAGATTGCAAGCGGCGGACGAATCATCCGCCCGGCATACAAGAGCTCGGCCCGCGCTCCGCGCGTCTACAAGTCGATCGATGAGCGCTGAGAGCGCCGGAGCCAGCGCGTCCGCAGCGTCCGTTGCACGAAGAGAAGGGGAGATAGAAGCATGTACATCGCCTGCCTAGACATGGAAGGTGTCCTGGTTCCAGAGATCTGGATCGCGTTTGCGGAAGCCAGCGGCATCCCCGAGCTGAGGCGCACCACCCGCGACGAGCCCGACTACGACAAGCTCATGCACTACCGGATGGACATCCTGAACGAGCATCACCTGGGGCTTGCGCAGATTCAGGAGGTCATCGCAACCATCGACCCGCTGCCCGGGGCGCGCGAGTTTCTCGACCAGCTGCGCGACCTGTGCCAGGTCATCATCGTGAGCGACACGTTCGAGCAGTTTGCCAAGCCGCTCATCACCAAGCTGGGCCGCCCCACCATCTTCTGCAACTCCGTGGTGACGGACGAGCAGGGCATGATCGCCGACTACGTGATGCGGGTCGGCAACTCAAAGCTCACCACCGTCCACTGCCTGCAGGACGCCGGCTTCGAGACCATCGCCACCGGGGACAGCTACAACGACCTGGGGATGATTAAGGAGAGCAAGGCCGGGTTCCTCTTCCGCAGCACGGACGCCATCAAGGCCGCCAACCCCGACATCCCCGCCTATGAGGAGTTCGACGATCTGCTCACGGCCTTCAAGCGCGCGCTGGCCAGCTAGGGAAGCGCTTCCGGGCGTGTCGGCCGATAACAGCCAGACCACGAGGTACCGCACGGTGGCGGGGACGTCCACCGGACGCTTTGAGGACCGCAAGAGCGTCTTCACCGGGTTTGTGACGCACGTGACGAGCGAGGAGGAGCTCGTCGAGTTTCGCCACGGCGTCATGCGCGACATCCCCGAGGCGAGCCACTACGTCTCCGCCTACGTGCTGCATCGCGGAGGATTGGCGCACTACTCGGATGCCAAGGAGCCGCATGGCACGGCGGGACTGCCGGTCCTCACCGTCCTTCAGCACCACCAGCTCGAGGATGTGGGCTGCGTGGTGGCCCGGGTCTTTGGCGGCACCCTGCTGGGGAGGGGCGGGCTCATGCGCGCCTACACCGCCGCTGCCCAGCGGGCGCTCGAGGCGGCCCGCCTCATGGCGGCGGTGCCCTGCGTCGATGTCAGGGCGCGGATGGGCTATCCCTGGTACGAGCGGGTGCGGGCACTCGTCGAGGAGCAGGGCGCCCAGGTGCTGGACGCGCAGTTCGCCGCGCAGGTGGAGCTTGTGTTCAGGGTGCGGGCCGAGCGCTGCGAGGCGGTGCTGGCACAGGTCGGAGAGCTCACTGCCGGGCAGGTGGCGGCAACGCCGGGCGCACCCCGACTCCAACTCGTCGATGATGACGAGCGGGCAGGGGAGTAGGCCTCCCGGCTTGAGCGCTTGCCGCTCCGCCCCGGTACGTACGCATCGGCCAGGCAGACGGCACGTTAGATGTCTGCTTGTTATCAGAACCACCCGCTCCGATCATCGAGGACCGCACTGCCCCTAAAATGAGTCGACCGCGCGCCGCTGCCCGCTGGGGGCGGCGCGCATCGACGTTGACCCGTGAGGAGCCCCTGTGATCGAGCTGAGAGAACTGTGCAAATCGTATAAGACCGGGGATTTTATACAAAAGGCGCTCGATGGCGTCAGCATCAGCTTCAGGGACAGCGAGTTTGTAGCGGTTCTCGGGCCTTCTGGAAGCGGCAAGACCACGCTGCTCAATGTGCTTGGCGGCTTGGACCACGCCGACAGCGGCGACATCGTGGTCAACGGGGTCTCCACCAAGCGCTATCGCTCAAAGGACTGGGACACCTACCGCAATCATCGCATCGGCTTCATCTTCCAGAGCTACAACCTCATCCCGCACCAGTCGGTGCTGAGCAACGTGGAGCTGGCCCTCACCCTCTCCGGGGTGGGGCGGGCCGAGCGCAAGCGCCGGGCGCTTGACGCCCTGGACGCCGTGGGCCTGGCGGACCACGTGCACAAGAAGCCGGGGCAGCTCTCCGGCGGGCAGATGCAACGCGTGGCCATCGCCCGCGCCCTGGTCAACAACCCCGACATCGTGCTTGCCGACGAGCCCACGGGCGCCCTCGACACCCAGACCGGCATCCAGGTGATGGAGGTCCTGCGCCAGGTCGCCCGGGACCGCCTGGTGGTCATGGTCACGCACAATCCGGAGCTGGCCCAGCAGTATGCGACTCGCATCGTCAACCTGCGCGACGGGCGCATCGTGGGTGACAGCGCCCCCGTTGCCCCCGCTTCAGGGCATCGGGCGCAGGAGCCCGACGCGGGGGTGGCGGCAGCAGCGGCGGCGGTAGCCGGAACCGCAGCTCCAAAGCCTGAGTACGGCGCTCCCGCTGCTGCTGGAGAGGCCTTCTCGGACGGCTCTGCCGCGGGAGACACCGCCGCCCAGCCAGCGGTTGGCGCAGGCGCCGGCAAGGGCCCCAAGACCAAGCGGGCGCGAATGTCGTTCCTGACCGCGCTGGGGCTCTCCTTCAGCAATCTGATGACCAAGAAGGGGCGCACCTTCCTCACGTCGTTCGCGGGCTCCATCGGCATCATGGGCATCGCCGCGATTCTGGCCGTCTCCACCGGCGTCAACAACTACATCGCCAAGACCGAGCAGGACGCCCTGTCCGCCTATCCGCTCACCATCACCAAGTCGAGCTTTGATATGACCAACCTGCTCTCCGCCACCGCCAGCTACGGCAGCGGCGATGGCGGCTCAGAGCCGCAGGAGGTGGCAAGCGAGCAGAACCCTGGCACCAAGACCTACCTGATATCGCAGAACACCATCATGAGCGACATGTTCGCCAAGGTGAAGAGCAACGACCTCTCCTCCTTCAAGCAGTATTTGGACTCGCCGCAATCGGGCATCGAGCCGTACGTGAGCGCCATCCAGTACACGTACGGCATCACCCCGCAGGTCTACGAGACGGACACCTCCAACGGGCCGGTCCAGCTCAATCCCGGGCAGATCTCATCGGTGATGCAGAACGGCATAAGCGGGTCGGCGCTCTCCACCACGGGGGGCGGCATGAACTCGTTCAGCGAGATGATTGACAACAGCGACCTGCTCGATGATCAGATGGAGGTGGTTGACGGCCGCTGGCCGCACTCCTACGACGAGGCGGTCCTGGTCCTGAGCAGCGACGGTCAGATCAGCGACTACACCCTTTACAACCTGGGCGTCTACGACCCCGCGCGGATGAAGGACATGGCCAACGAGGCCCTGGAGGGCAATGAGGTCGAGGTTCCCGAGGCCGATACGCAGTTCACCTACGAGGACGCCATGAACCTCACCTTCAAGGTGGTCCCGGCGGTCAACAAGTATCAGTACAACGCCTCGCAGGGCACCTGGACCGACATGTCCAACGACGATGACTACCTGGTGCAGCAGATCAACGACGGCATCGAGCTCAAGGTCGTGGGCATCGTGAAGCCCAAGGAGACCACCCAGACCTCGGCCTTGAGCGAGGGCATCGCCTATACGCCCGGGCTCATCGACCACCTGATGGAGGTGGCGGGCGAGTCGCAGATCGTGCAGGACCAGATCGCCAACCCCGACGTCGACGTCTTCACCGGCAAGACCTTCGACGAGCTGAGCGATGAGCAGGGGGGCCGGCTCGACATGGGCTCGCTCTTCACCATCGACGAGAACGCCCTGGCGAGCGCCTTCAGGTTTGACGGCAGCGCGCTCTCCGGGGCTGGCGGCAGCATGGACCTCAGCTCCATCCAGCTAGACACCAGCGCGCTCTCCTCAGTCTTCAACGAGCAGACCATGGGGCAGGTGCTGGCCGGCGCCCCGCAGCCCGACTTCTCGTCCATCAGCCCCGACCTGGACAGTACGGAGGTGCAGGCCGCCAGCGGCAAGGTGGTGGGCGGCTTCATGGCTTATCTGATGGCGCAGCACGTCGACATGAGCGACGGCGCCGCGGTGGGCGCTGCATGGCAGACGTACATGAGCACGCCGGCTGCCCAGGGCGGCGGTCAGGAAGCGGTCGCGCAGCTGGCGGAGGTGCTCGGCGGCGCTTATAGCGAGCAGATGCAGGAGGCCATGAACGACTACATAACCAACCAGTTCACTCCTTACCTCGAGACGGCCATGAGCCAACTGATGCAGCAGGCCATGTCGGCGATGGCGAGCCAGCTGGCGACCGCCATCCAGACTCAGCTGGCGTCCTCGATGACCGGCCTGGCCGACAGCATGCAGGGCGCCCTGACCGTCGACACCGACGCCTTTGCCAACGCCTTCCAGTTCAACATGACCCAGGACGACCTCACGAGCCTGCTCACCAACTACATGAACGCCGACCAGCTCACCTACGACGGTAACATGAAGAAGCTGGGATACGCCCAGAAGGACAACCCCGAGACCATCTCCATCTATCCGATCGACTTCCCCAGCAAGGAGCAGGTCATCTCCATCATCGACCGCTATAACGACGAGATGGAGGCTGCCGGCCAGGACGACCGCACCATCGCCTACAGCGACCTGATGGGCACCCTCATGCGCAGCGTGACCGACATCGTAGACCGCATCACCATGGTGCTCATCGCCTTTGTGGCCATCTCGCTGGTGGTGAGCTCGATCATGATTGCCATCATCACCTACATCTCGGTGCTCGAGCGCAAGAAGGAGATCGGCATCCTGCGCGCCATGGGCGCAAGCAAGCTCAACGTGGCCAACATCTTCAACGCGGAGACGATCATCGAGGGGCTCATCTCGGGCGTGATGGCCATCATCGTGGTGCTGCTGGTGTCCATCCCGGTCAACGCCTTTGTGATGAGCGGCTACCAGATCGAGAACGTGATGACCCTGCCGCCCGCAGACGCCCTCATCTTGATTGGCATCAGCGTGCTGCTGACGTTCGTCGCCGGCCTCATCCCCTCGATGGCCGCCGCCCGTCGCGACCCGGTGGAGGCGCTCAGAAGCGAGTAGAGACGAGCCAGGGGCGCTTCCCTCGGGAGGCGCCCCTGGCGTATGTGCGCTGAATGTTGGGATGGCGGCGGGCTTAGAAGCTCTTGCGGACCTCGTCCATGACGGCCTCGTCCAGGGCAAAGGCGTTCTCGGCAGCGGGGAAGGCGCCGCTTCTGACCTCCTCGGCGTAGGCCTTGTAGCATCCGACGATGGCGTCGCCCAGCTGGCCAAACTGCTTGACCATCTTGGGGGCGTGTCCCCGGGTGATGCCGAGCAGGTCCTGGTAGACGAGCACCTGGCCGTCGCAGCCGCTTCCGGCGCCGATGCCGATGGTGATGATGTCGAGCCGCTCGGTGATGAAGGACGCCAGGGGCGCCGGGACGCATTCGAGCACCACCGAGAAGGCGCCCGCCTCCTGCACCTGGTATGCGTCCTCAACGATACGCTTGGCGGCGTCGGCGTCTTTGCCCTGCACCTTGAAGCCCCCAAAGGCGTTGACCGACTGCGGGGTCATGCCGATGTGGCCCTGAACCGGAATGCCCGCGTCGACGATGGCCTTGATCTGCGAGGCGACCGTGGCGCCGCCCTCGAGCTTGACCGCCTGCGCATGTCCCTCCTTGACCAGCCTGCCGGCGTTGGCTAGGGCGTCGCGCTCAGAGGTCTGGTAGGAGAGAAAGGGCATGTCGGAGACCAGAAACGTGTTGGTGAGCGCCCGACTCACGGCGGCGGTGTGGTGAATCATGTCCTCCATGGTCACCGGCAAGGTGTCGGCGTAGCCGAGCATGGTCATTCCCAGCGAGTCGCCCACCAGGATGGCGTTGATGCCGGCCTCCTCGACCAGGCGCGCCATGGAGTAATCGTAGGAGGTCACCATCGTGATCTTCTCGCCCGCGCGCTTCTGCTTCTGCATGCTGAGAACGGTGTTCTTGGACATCGGAACGGCCCCTTTTCCGGACGTGCGTGTCATATGCAATAAAAATGATAGCCATACCGCTTGCCTATGGGGCGAGCAGTACGGCGATGGTGCCAGAGGGTTTTGAGGCGCGTGGTTGAGCGCCGGGCGTGCAGTTGGACGTTAGCGCTCGTCGATGCCGGCAAACCCCCACATCCGGACCTCTGGTTCGAGGCGGACGCCGCTGGCTGCCTGCACCTGGTCCGTCACGTCGCGGATGACCTGGAGGACCTGCGAGGCGGTGGCATGGCCGACGTTGACCACGAAGCCGGTGTGCTTGGTGGAGACCATGGCGTCGCCCACGCGGTAGCCGCGCAGGCCGGCCTCGTCGATGAGCTGGGCCGCGTAGTGGCCGGCAGGACGCTTGAAGGTGGATCCGGCGCTGCCCAGATCAAGAGGCTGCTTGGCGCTGCGGCGGGCGGTGAGGTCGGCGATGCGCTCGGCGATGCGGTTCGGCTCAGCGGGGCTGAGCTGCAGCGTGGCTGCCAGCACGAGCCATCCGCGGTCCTGCATGGCGCTCGTCCGGTATCCAAAGCCGGCGTCCGCCGCGTTCACGGCGATCACCTGGCCGCCCTGGTCAAGGCAGGTGAGCGTCGAGGCCACGTCTTTGAACTCGCCGTCGTAGGCGCCCGCATTCATGTAGGCCGCTCCCCCGATGCTGCCGGGGATGCCGCTCGCAAACTCGTACCCGGTCAACCCCGCCTCGCAGGCGGCCCGGGCGACCTCCTTGTTGGTGGCGCCGGCCTGGGCGGTGAGGGTGCAGCCCTCGACCGTGATCGCGGAGAACCGCTCTCTCAGGCAGATGACCAGGCCGCGCAGTCCCTCGTCAGCCACCAGGAGATTGCTGCCCTGACCGATGACGTGCCAGGGGGCGCCGGCCTCCCGGGCGGCGTTGACGGCTGCCTGGATCTGCTCCGTGCTGTGGGGCTCCACGAAGAAGTCGGCCGGCCCCCCTACGCGGAAGGTGGTGTGCGCCGAGAGCGGTTCGTCGAGCTTCAGTTCCTCAGACGAGAAGAGGGCGGCGAGTCTGGCGTGCAGGACATTGACGTCCATGGAGCGGCCTCCTGGTCTTATCGGCAGGCGAGGAAAGGGCGTCCGTGTCGTTCGCTGGGGCGGCTCCCGTCCTCGTCGGCAATGGTTGGTTACGGTTCGGTGGTGAGGTTGCCCTGACCCACGTCCTTGATGGTGTACTCGTAAGTGTCGATGGCGAGCATCCATCCCTTAGAGCTCAGCGCGTCGTCGCAGAAGCAGCGTTCGCCGGTCTTGACGTTGGTGACAAAGACCAGGCCGTGGTCGCCCCAGTTGCCGCTCTGCAGATGGACGATGCAGGGCTGGGCAAAGGCGTCCGTGTAGCCAAAGTAGCGGAGAATCCACTGGGTCATGGCCGTGAAGTTGTAGCAGTTGCCGCTGTTCTCGGTCACCAGCTGCTTGGCATAGGTGACGGCCCAGTCGGCCCCCTCGGGATTCTGGTTGCTGTCGCGCTCGACGTAGTCCATCCAGGTTATCTGCAGGTAGGTGTTGTAGGCGTTGTCGGAGAAGTCCTTGTCGGCGCTGCTGTTGGCGTCGCAGAGGTCCTTGACCATCTGGTCAAGCTCGGCGTCGCCGGTAGTGAAGTAGCCGCTGCTCACCCAGGGGTCCTCCACGCCCTGGTAGGCTGCGGCCGCACTGGCGGCGGCCTCGGAGGCGGCTTGGGCCTCAGTGCTGGCGGCGGCCTCGGAGGCGGCCTGCTGCTCGGCCAGCACGCGTTGCGCATGGGCCGAGGAGGCAGCCGATGAGATGAGCGCGACGGCGACGACCACCGCAATCGCGCCTACGATGAGGGACCAGACGGGTACCCGGCGGCCCTTGATGACGACCGACCCCAGGCCCTTGAAGAAGGAGACGAAGGCGCGCAGCCCGACGATCACGCCGGCTACGATGCGCACGAGAACAGACTCGACCTGCTGCGCTCGCCGACGGGGCCGCCCGTCCTGCGTGCTGCGTGGGCGGGATGCGGCCTGCTTGTTTTGGGGGCGCTCGTTTGCGTAGCGCTCGATGGGGCGAGAGGCGCGTCCCGGCGTCCGTGAGCGGTCCTGCCGGCTGACGGGTTCGTGGTGCTGCTCTCCGGTGCGCGTGTCGCGCTCCAGCGCAGACGGACGGGGCCTGCGAGGAGAACGGACATCCCCCGAACGCGGCGGGCGCGTCTGACGAAGCTCGTCCTCGCGAGAAGAACGGCGCCGGTGGCCGGCGTCGTCATGCTCCCTGCTTTTGTCGCCCTGCTGCTGAACCACGATGCCGCGTCCCCTTGAACTCCTCGAGTTGCATATCCCCGGCTGTTACAGTAAGCCAATTGAGCCGGCAGTTAGAACTGGCTGTAGATGAAATCCGCAGAAGCCCCAAATCCGGAGAAGCAAACAAAGAGAAAGAGCCCTATGAGGGCAGCGGCGGTAAGCGTCCCTATCAAGAGGCACGCCGTCTTGTTGTGCGCGTCGAGCCAGCGCCTGAGCCGTGCGCTGGCCGTCTTCTTCTTGGCACCGAGCGCCATGCTCACTCGCCTCCCTGCGCAAACTGGTAGATGCTCTGTTCGACGTCGATCCAGCCGGTCCAGCCAAAGTGGACGATGTCGTAGAGGAAGTACCGCTCGTACTCGCGGTCGGAGAAGTCGGCCACCTGCGCGTCCTCGTCAGCCGCCACTTGTCGGATGCGCTCGTAGCAGGTAGCGCGGGCGGAGGCGTCGATGCCGATGTGGTCGTAGTAGGGGCCGCATACCGGCGAGACGATCACAAGCACGTCCAGGCCGTTTGCCTTGGCCACCTGAAGGTAGGCGCGCAGGTCATCGTACTCGGGGGTGGCGGAATACGTCTCGCCTGCCCTGATGCCCCGGGAGCCGTCGAGCACTGGTGCCAGGCGGTCGGCGTAGAAGCCATTCTCGATGCCCCAGTCGTTGTTGGTGCTTCTGGCTTGGGCGTCGGCCAGAGCCTGGGCGCGCAAGGACTCCCAATCGGGAGTCTGCAACTCGCCGGAGGCGAGCGGCGAGCCCTCCTGCCGGACCTTGCCGAGCTGCTGGCGCAGCTTGAGGTCGTCAAGCGCGCCCAAGGCAAGCGAGTCCAGACGGTCTTGGGGGAGGTTTCCCGCACCCGAGTTGATGGTGGTCTCGTCAATGCCCATCTGCCGCAGGCGAGAAGCCACGTAGCTCTTGGTCTGGTCGGGGACGTCGGGGTTGTCGCAGAAGCCCTGCCACATCGAGTACGAGAAGCGGGTCTTGAAGGTGTTGGGATCCTGTCCGCCATCCACAAACCAGCCGGGTGCCACGATGAGCACCACCTTGCCGCCGGGAAGGCGGTTGCCGTTGGCGAGCGCGCCCAGCGCCATCGCGTGCCAGAGGCTCTGGTCGTAGGCCTCGCCTACGCACATCATCCGCAGCCCGTAGTTGGTGGCGCCAAAGACCTGCGAGGGCACCTGGGGCACGAGGCTGGAGGGGGTGGAGAACTCGGAGGAGCCTTGGACCAGGATCGAGCTCTGGTCCATATTGGCCTCGATGAAGCTCGCGCTCGACGATTTGGCGCCGGAGTAGACGTACCCGTACTCGACCCCTGTCGCCTGCTCGCTCTGGGCGGGCAGCAGCAGGAAGGTGCAGCAGGCCGCCGCCGCGGCGATGACGACGCCGACGAGGAGGGCAACGAGGCGGGTGTGTACGGTGTGGGGGCTCATCGGGTGCGTCGGGGAGACGGTGCCGCCATCACATGCGCTCGGTGATACGGGCCACGATCTTGTTGACCGTGTTCATCTCCTCGCGCTCAAGCTCCGTGGGGGCGATGGAGACGCCAAAGCGGTCCTTGACCTCGACCAGGAACTGGATGGCTGCAAAGGAGTCGAAGACCTCGGCCTCAAAGAGGTCGACGTCCTGGTTCTCGGGCTCTTTGACCTCGTCCTCACCGCTGATTTCGGCAACGAGGTCGATGATCTGATCGCGCACCTGCTGATCTGCCATGACAAAAGCTCCCTTCAGAGACTACACGAGGACCGGGTTGAAGACCTGGCCGCTGAACAGCGCCAACGAGAAGAACACGGCCACCATGGTAACGGCCCATGAGCAAACCTTAAACCAGCGCTTCTTGTGGTTGCGCTTGTAAAAGCCCCACTTGCGCTCCATGAGCTCGCAGAGCGCCAGCAGCACGCCGTGGAACAGGCCGTAGACGAGGTAGGGGATGGTCAGGCCGTGCCAAGCGCCCATCAGGGTCATGTTGAGGATGAAGCCGACGCACGCCACCGCAACCGGCGACTTGAACCACCTGTGCTCAAAGGCGGCGGCCGAGAAGCGCATGAAGACGAAGTCGCGCAGCCACCATGAGAGGGTGATGTGCCAGCGGTTCCAAAAGTCCTTGATGGAAACGGCCAGGAACGGCGCCCGGAAGTTGCGGGGCACCTCGATCCCGAGGGCCATGCCAACGCCCACCGCCATGTGCGAGTAGCCGGCAAAGTCAAAGAAGAGGTTGAGCCCGTAGCACAGGGCGTACACCACCTGGGTCAGGACGAAGGAGCCCGCGGTGGAGGTGCCGATGACGCTCGGCGCGAACCACATCAGCCAGGCGGTCATGGCGGAGAAGACGAACTTGTACACCGCGCCCAAGATGAAGAAGCCCGCGCCCCGATAGAGGCGCTCGAGATAGGCGTCGCGGGAGAGGGGCTTGTCGATGTCGGCCGCAAACTTGCGGCTGCGCATGATGGGCCCCGAGGTGAAGGTGGGAAAGAAGATGAGGAAGTAGAGGTACTCAAAGACCGAGAGGTGCTCGATAAGGCCATCGCGGGTCTCGATTAGCACCTGCACCGCCTTGAAGGTGATGTACGAGATGCCGAGGAAGCCGAGGAAGCTCGGGTCGAAGACGACGCCCACCTTGTAGACGGCCAGGGGGGCGATTTGGAGCGCCAGGGCCACTCGGTACCAGCCCACCGCATGAGGGGCCTTGCTGGCAAAGAGATGCCGCACCCAGCGCATGAGTAGGCATGAGAGCAGCAGGTAGCAGCCCAGAAACGCGAGGCTGGCCAGGGAGCGCGAGAAGAGCAGGACCAGCATGGCGACCGAGACTGCAAACCCGTAGCGGGCAAGCGGCTTTTGGGCGAGACCCAGCACCACCGCGATGCCCACGATGGGGAGGAGCAGCATGAAAAACGCTGGTTCGGTGTAGAAGTCCATCTAGGGGACGCCGCGCTGAGAGGGCGTCAGCAGCTACTTGGTGGCAGGGAGGTCGTTGCCGTAGCAGTTGTCCTGTGAGGTTGACTGGGCGGAGGTTGCCGAGGTGGCAGACCCGCTGTTGTTTGAGCTCTTCGAGCCGCAGGCGGCAAGGCCAAAGGCTCCAAAAGCCATGACAGCGGAGAGTGCCAATGCAAGGAAGAAGCGAGAACGCATGAGTAAAACCCCCAGTGATGTGTATGTTTGGCGGAGACGCCTGCCTAAATCCCCGCGTCGGTGACTTCATTTCCAAGGAAGGAACCGTAGCAAACTAATGCCGGATACGAGATGACAAACACGAAACCAACGGTCTTCGGTTGGTATAAGCCGTGAACATGACCCCGGTGCCAAGCGACCCTCGCCGACTTCCGGACGGGCGGCAGGGCGGGGCCTTGGCGCTTCTCGGGAGGGGATTGACATCGAGAGGGAGGCGACGTACATTGAGTGCAACATATGAACAGATGCTCATATGTTACATGGTACGCCGGGGCACGTGCGCTGCGGCCCGCGGCAACAGACGGGAGGTCGACATGGCCCGAGACAACCCATCCGGCGAGGTGTTTCAGCATCGGCACGGCGAGGGCAAGGTCATCGCCTGCGAGATGCCCGACGAGGAGCTGCTCTACGACCTGGCTGACCTGTTCAAGGTCTTTGCCGACACCACGCGCATCAAGCTTCTCTACGCCCTCATGGAAGGCGATCTGTGCGTCGCGGACCTCTCCGAGGCGGTGGGCGTCTCGCAAAGCGGAGTGTCCCATCAGCTGCGCAGCTTGAAGCAGGCGCATCTGGTCAAGGGGCGGCGCGAGGGCAGGCAGATCGTCTACTCGCTCTCCGACGACCATGTGCACTCGATACTCGCGCAGGGGCTCTCGCATGTCTGCGAGTGAGCCGGAAGGCGCTTGCGTGCCAATCATCGACCGAGGAAGGAAGTCATCATGCGGAAGGTAATCAAGCTCGACGGAGATATCTGCGCCAACTGCGCCGCAAAGATCGAGGACAAGATCGGCAAGCTCGACGGCGTCAACTCCGTCAGCGTCAACGCCTTGACCTACAAGTTCACGCTCGACGCCTCCGACGACAAGTTCGAGGACGCGCTCAAGCGCTCTATCAAGATCTTCGACGACATCGAGCCGGACTGCGAGGTCCTGGCGTAGCGCTCGGGCATCGATCTAATGGCAGGGGAGAGGCATGGCTAAGAAGAACCGTCGCAAGCGCAAACAGCGCCGCATCGTCATCGCGCTCATCGTCTTTGCGACCTTGGAGCTGCTGCAGCCCACTGGTGTCTACTCAGGCAGCTACGGGCTCTGGATTGAGTTCGCGGCATTTCTCGTCCCTTATCTGCTGGCCGGATACGACGTGTTGGCCAAGGCCTGGCACGGCATCATCCACCGGCAGCCCTTCGACGAGAACCTGCTCATGTCCATCGCCACCATCGGCGCCTTTGCCCTGGTGTTCTTTCCCGAGTCCGAGCCGCACATGGCCGAGGGCGCGGCGGTGATGCTCTTCTACCAGGTGGGAACTCTCTTCGAAGACTATGCGGTGGGTCGTACGCGCCGCTCCATCTCGGCCATGATGGACATCGCCCCGGACCATGCCAACCTGCTGCGCGACGGCGAGCTTGCCGTGGTGGACCCCTCCGAGGTCAAGCAGGGCGAGCGGATCGTCGTCAAGCCGGGCGAGCGGATTCCGCTCGACGCGCTCGTGGTTGAGGGCGAGAGCCAGGTGGATACCGCCGCGCTCACCGGGGAGTCCGTCCCCCGGGCGGTGGAGCCGGGCGTCGAGGTGGTGTCCGGCTGCATCAACCTGACCGGGGCGATCACCGCCGAGGTCATCAAGCCCTACGGCGAGTCCACGGTCCAGCGCATCCTCGAGCTGGTGGAGAACGCCAGCGAGAAGAAGGCGCGCACTGAGGCGTTTATCACCCGCTTCGCTCGCTACTACACGCCCATCGTGGTGCTATCGGCGCTCGCCATCGCCCTCGTTCCGCCTCTGGCGGGAGCGGCGAGCTGGAGCGGCTGCGTCATGAGCGCCCTCATCTTCCTGGTGGTCAGCTGCCCCTGCGCGCTCGTCATAAGCGTGCCCCTCTCGTTCTTTGGCGGCATCGGCGCCGCCAGCAGGGCGGGCATCCTTGTCAAAGGCTCGAGCTACCTCGAGAACCTGTCCCATGTGGAGACGGTGGTCTTCGACAAGACCGGAACCTTGACCGATGGAACGTTCAGGGTGGTGGCGGTCCATGCCGAAGAGGCCTACGACCCGGATCTCCTCCTGAGCTATGCGGCGCACGCCGAGGCCTTCTCCAACCATCCCATCGCCCTCTCGGTCAAGGA
This sequence comes from uncultured Actinomycetes bacterium, assembly GCA_900314665.1. Taxonomy (GTDB): domain Bacteria; phylum Actinomycetota; class Coriobacteriia; order Coriobacteriales; family RUG033; genus RUG033. The sequence goes on along the minus strand of OMWF01000126.1, from coordinate 15,571 downwards.
GAGCTACAGCGGCGTCATCGACCAGGAGCAGATCGACCATGTGGAGGAGCGGGGCGGCAAGGGCGTCTCGGCCCACGTCAGGAGCCATACCGTGCTGGTGGGCAACGACAGGCTGATGAACGATGCCGGAATCATCTACAGGACATGCGAGGTGGTGGGAACCATCCTCCATGTCGCTGTGGACGGAGAGTATTGCGGACACATCGTGATCGCCGACGTGCTCAAGAAGGATGCCAAGCAAGCCATCGACGACCTGCATGCCGCCGGCATCAGGAGGACGGTCATGCTCACTGGAGACCATGAGAGGGTGGCTGCGGCAGTGGCCCGCGAGCTTGGCATCGACGAGTATCACGCTCAACTCTTGCCCCAGGACAAGGTGTCGTACGTGGAGGATCTGATCTCTGCGGCGTCAGGGAAGGACAAGCTCGCCTTTGTGGGCGACGGCATCAACGACGCCCCGGTGCTGATGCGCGCTGATGTGGGCATCGCCATGGGCGCCTTGGGTTCCGATGCCGCAATAGAGGCTGCCGACGTGGTGCTTATGGACGACAAGCCCTCCAATATCGCGCAGGCGATGCGCATCAGCCGCAAGACCATGGGCATCGTCTGGCAAAACATCGTCTTTGCCCTGACGGTCAAGATTGTGATCATGATTCTGGCCCTGCCGTTCATCGGCATAGCCACCATGTGGCTCGCCGTCTTTGGCGATGTGGGCGTCTCGGTCATCGCCATCTTAAACGCCATGCGCTGCCTCGCCTTGGCGAAGCGCTGAGACGTGGGGGCCTTCGCAGCGGTGATGTCGCATCTCGCCAATTGGGTGGTAGGCAGGCCCAGGGGGACAGGGTAAACTCCTCATTTGGCACTAAAGAACACGCCTCGTCACCAGATAAGGGGGTGCCCTCGTGATTGAATTCTTTCTCACCACAGCCGATGAAGGTACGCAGCAGATAGATGAGCCGCAACCCGGCTGCTGGATCAACGTGGTGGCACCCACCGTCGAAGAGCGCGCGTGGCTTGCCACCAAGCTCGAGATCGCCCCTGAATTTGTGCGCGCCGCCGTCGACGATGACGAGCGCGCCCACGTAGACTACGATGACGACACCGGCCAGGCGCTGATCATCATGGACTGCCCCTTTGTCGAGGACGAGGTGGAGGCCGAAGACATCTCCATCGTCCAGTACGACACCCACCCGCTGGCCGCGATATTCCTTCCGCGCCAGGACATGATCGTCACCGTCAGCCTGCGCGAGAACCCCACGGTCACCTCGTTCGCCGAAGGCAAGGTCCGGCACGTCAACACCAACCAGCGCACGCGTCTGCTGCTGCAGATAACGCTGCGCGTCTCCCAGCGCTACCTGAGCTGCCTGCGCTCCATCGACCGGCAGTTCCGTGAGAACGAGCGCATCCTTCGCCGCACCATGAGCAACCGCGAGCTTATCAGGATGCTCGGCTTCGAGAAGTCCTTGGTGTACTTCTCCACCTCGCTTCGCTCCATCGAGGCTACGCTGACCCGCATCAGCCAGGGGCGCGTCATCAAGCTCTACGAGGACGATCGCGACCTGCTCGACGACGTGTTCATCGAGGTCAGGCAGGCTATCGAGATGTGCTCGATCACCACCAACATCTTGAACGGCACCACCGAGACTTTCAGCAGCGTCATCAACAACAATCTGAACCTGACGATGAGGACCCTCACCGTCATCACCATCGTGCTCTCCATCCCCACCATCGTGTTCAGCTTCTACGGCATGAACGTGGGGCTGCCGTTCTCGCAGACCTGGCTGATTCCCATCGCCATCGCGCTCGGCTGCATCGGCATCGCCGCCGTCTTCTTCCGGAGCAGCCATCTGTTCAAATAGGCGGGACCGCAAGCTGCCGTTCATGAAGGAAGCGCCGAAGCTCCGTTTACGCACGCGGGACGGCTGTGATCGCAAGCGCGCAGCCGCTTGAGAGGCCGCCAAGGCGCATGCGCCTTTCTACAAAGCCGCCCCCTGATTTTCCGGGATGGGAGTCAGGGGGCGGCTTGATGAATGGGGTATGGGCTGCGTCCGCTGATGAGCGGCGAGTAGAACCGTTACTTGAGCTTGATATCGCCCAGGAACTTCTTGGTGCGCTCCGACTTGGGATGGTCGAAGACCTCCTCGGGGGTGCCTTCCTCAACCACCACGCCGCCGTCCATAAAGACCACATGGTCGGCCACGTCGCGGGCAAACCCCATCTCGTGGGTGACCACGATCATGGTCATGCCCTGGCGGGCGAGGTCCTTCATGACGTCGAGGACGCCGCGCACAAGCTCGGGGTCGAGGGCGCTGGTGGCCTCGTCAAAGAGCATCACGTGCGGGTCCATGGCGAGGGCGCGGGCGATGGCCACACGCTGCTGCTGGCCGCCCGAGAGCTCGGAGGGGTAGTAGTCGATGCGGTCTCCCAGCCCCACCCGCTCAAGCTGCCTGATGGCCACCTCGCGCGCCTCCTCCTTGGAGCGCTTGAGCACCTTGACCTGCGCCAGGGTGACGTTTTTCAAGGCGGTCAGGTTGGGGAAGAGGTTGAAGCTCTGGAACACCATGCCAACGTGCTCGCGCACCTTGTTGATGTCGGTGTGCTTGGCGGTGATGTCCGTGTCCTCAAACCAGATGTGTCCGCTGGTGGGCTTCTCGAGAAGGTTGATGCAGCGCAGCATGGTGGACTTGCCGGAGCCGGAAGGCCCCAGGATCACCACCACCTCGCCGCGTTTGACGTTGATGTTGACGCCGCGCAGGACCTCGTTGGTGCCGAAGCTCTTATGCAGGTCCTCGATGCGGACGATAGGCTGATTGCCCTCGGTCATGCTGGGCCTCCTTCTAAGCCTGGGTGCCGGGCAGGGAGCTGGTTGCGGTCACATGCTCGGAGTCGACCTTGGGCGCAGACTCGAGCAGGGTGGTCTCCTCGTCCGTGAGGCGGGCAGGGGAGGGGGTCGATCCGCCGCGCTTGTGCCCATGGCTGGGGTCGGCCAGGCGCTTCTCGAAGATGTTGATGAACTTGGTCAGCGGCAGGGTGACCAGCAGGTAGAAGAGGGCTGCCACGATGTAGGGGGTCATGTTGCCGGTGGTGGCGGTGATGGAACGGGCAAACATGACCATCTCCATCACGCCCACTGCGGCAAACAGCGAGGTGTCCTTGTAGAGGAGGATGAACTCGCTCGTCATGGTGGGGATGACGCGCCTGAAGGCCTGCGGGATGATGACGAAGAACATGGTCTGCACCGCGTTCATGCCCAGCGAGCGGGCGGCCTCGAACTGGCCCTTGCTGATGGACTCGATGCCGGCGCGGAAGATCTCGCAGAGGTAGGCGCCGGAGTTGAGCGACATCACGATGACGGACAGCAGGTAGTTGTCGATGTTGATGCCGAGCAGCGGCAGGCCAAAGAAGGCGATGTAGATCTGCAGGAAGAGCGGGGTTCCGCGGACGATGTTGACGTAGAGCGAACCCAGGAAGCGCAAGATGCCGACGTGAGAGATGCGCAGGAAGCACAGCAGCAGTCCGATCACGATGGCGATGGGGAACGAGCAGACCACCATCAGCAGCGCCAGCAGCCAGCCGTGGAAGACGGCGGGGATGGAGATGACGATGATGGTGGGGTCGAAGAACATGTGCAGCAGGCGGTTCTGGTTCCAGGCCTGGACCCAGCCCTGCTCGCTCAGCTTGTTGGAGAGCTGCTGGGCAACCGAGACCCCCACCACGTTCATGGCGGGGCCGTTGGGGATGTCGACCTGCGCGCCGTTTGCCAGGGTGGCGGACCCGGACACGCTCAAAGACCCGCCCTCGGCCGGCAGCACGGCCTTGCTCGCCTCCACGCGGATGAGCAGGCCCGCCTGGGTGGGGGTGTTGAAGCTGATGGCCACCGTGTCGGCGTCGACCGAGGCCACCGTGTAGTCGAGGGTAATGCGGTTGAGGCCGGAGAGACCGGTGACCTTCACCTGGTTGGCGGGGATGGTCGACCCGTCCGGGTAGTCGAGCGTGAGGGTGGAGAGGGACTCGTCGCTGGCGGTCTGCGCCTCCCAGGTGACGCGCGTCTCCATGCCACCGTAGATGGAGTTGTCGTTATCCGAGTTGCTGCGCGCCGTGGTGGCGGTTACCTCGAGCGCCTGGGCCGAGGAGGGCAGAGCGATAAGCGCGCAGGCCAAGGCCGCGGCGATGAGCAGGGCCATGAGAACCCGACGAGCTCCTGTTCGTAAGGTGGCTTGATACATGGGAAAGTCTCCAAAGCAACGTCTGCATGATTTGCAAGCCCATAGAATACGCCCGGCCATTTACGTATGGCCGGGCGCTTCTGGCGCTATCTGGCTTGCGGATGAAATGGGCCAGATATTCGCTTAGTTGGTGGCAAACCAGGAGTTGTAGATCTGATCGTAGGTGCCGTTGGCCTTGATCTCGGCCAGGGCGTCGTTGAGGGCGGAGACGAGCTCGGGGTTGTTCTTGTTGACGGCGATGCCGTACTGCTCGCCCGTGGGGGTCTCCTGGATGATCTTGCAGTCGGAGTAGGCGGTGCGGATGGTGTAGGAGGCGACGGGCAGGTCAATGCTCACGGCGTCGGCCTGGCCGGCGGCCAGGGCGCTGAAGCAAGCGGTGGCCTCCTGGTAATCGACCACGTTGGCGTTGGGGATGTTCTCCTTGGCCCAATCGGAGCCGGTGGTGCCGGACTGGGCGGCGATGGTCTTACCCTGGAGCGAGGCGGCGTCGGTGTAGCTGCTGCTGCTCAGCACGACCAGGGACTGGTTGGAGTCGATAACGGGGTCCGTGAAGAGGACCTCCTCCTCGCGCTCCGGGGTGATGGTGATGCCCGAGATGGAGCAGTCGGCGGTGGAGCCGGCGGCGATGGCGGGGACCAGGGAGTCAAAGGCCTGGTTCTGGATGTTGACAGTGAGGCCCATCTGGTCGCCCAGGGCGCGGATCAGGTCCATCTCAAAGCCCACGGCCTCGCCGTTCTCGAGGTTCTCGAAGGGCGGGAAGTCGAGCGACGAGATGACGGTGAGGGTGCCGTCCTGCATGGTGAGCGAGCCGGAGGCGCTGGCGGCAGCGGCGCTTGTGGCGCTGGTGGCGCTGGTGGCCTTCTTGGTGCTGCTGGAGGAACCGCAGCCGACCATAGCCAGTGCCAGGGCCGCAACCAGGCCCAGCACGGCGACGAGTGCAAACTTCTTCTTCATATCCTCTCCCCTGCATAGATCGATCGAGACAAACGGCCAGGGCGGGTGCCCCCGCTCCGTACCGCCTACGCAGCCGATGCGTAGGGCGCCATCGTAGCATCGGGGATGCGCGTGGCTGGTCGGGCGTCACGGCTTTACGGGCGGGCTGGCGTCAGTCTTCCGTAAAAGTCCGCCTGCCCGCTTGCCATGGAGCCGCTGCCGGCAGGCAGGGGAGCAAATCCGGCGGTGCGCCGGATGGCTCCGGGGCGGTCGGTGCCGATGCCGTATAGTGGTGCGCGAGCATCCCCGCGCGCCGCATGCGCCAACGTCGCGAGAGCTTGAATAAACGCAGTTGAAATGGAGCACAAGCATGTCGAGAGCAGACCATCAGCCCAAAACCGGGCCCGTTGTGCGGCCCGAGCGCAGCCTGGAGGAGCGACAGGAGCGGTGCGGCACCGCCATTGCCCTCATCATGGCGACCGAGACCGGCACCACCCCCATAACTGTTCGCTTTGAAGACCCGGACGCAAAGCCCGTCACGCTTGAAGAGGCCCCGCGTCCGCTGCAGGAGTTTCAAGGACGGCGGGCGGTCTCGTACGCCATCGAGGCCGCCTGCCGGGCGCAGGTCTCGGGCATCTTCGTGCTCACCGTGGAGGACCTGCTCGAAGAGGTGACCGTGGCCGCCCAGGAGACGCTCGCCTCGCTCACCGAGGAGGGGCTTGAGTGCCCGGTGCTGGCCTTCCTCAAATACGACCGCGAGGAGGACCTGGCCACCACCCGGCAGGGCGGCAACTTCATGCTCTACGAGGTCTCCTACGGGGTGCTCGGCATCGCCCGCCGGTGCCTCGAGCAGATACCCGCCGCCGACAAGGTCCTGCTGCTGGCCTCTGATCAGGTGCGGATCACCGCCGACCACCTCTTTGAGCTCTGCGCCGACGCCGACGACCACCCCGGAACCGAGGTCATCGCCTCCTGGGCCGATTGCCTGCGCCGTCCGCCCTACCTCTACACCCGCGAGTTTCTGGAGGACCTGCCGGCCAGCAAGCGCATCCTGCGCAAAGTGGGCGGTCTTGATCGTCCGCTCCCGCACCTGAGCTTTCGCGACCACGTCTTTGGCGAGGAGCGCCTGGGCGCCGACAGCGTGGTGCCGGCCGGAGTCGAGGAGTTCACGGAAGGCGTCACCCTCTCGGCGCTGCAGGCCGTGCGCCTGGCGGCGTGGGGTCGCGACCACCGCGGCGAGGCCATCGTCCCTGCCGATCACGCCGACCTCATCGGCCCCTCGCAGATAAGAGAGCTGGGGGCTGCCGATAAGCGCCTGGTGGATATCGCGGTGCGCACGCTTACGCGCCTCGACCTGGGGCTTGACTCGATCGAATCCAACGACCTGGCCAAGGCCGAGGCCGTGGGCCAGCGCAACCGCCGCGACTTCCCGCTGCTGTGCGACGCCCAGCATAAGAACCGGCTCGTCTACCTCGACACCGCCGCCACCGGGCAGCGCCTGGGCGCCGCCTTCCATGCCCAGGCGGAGTTTGACCTGCACGGCAACGCCAACGTCTACCGCGGCGGCTACCGGCTTTCCACAGACGCCACTAACGCATACGACCAGGCCCGCTCCCGCGTCGAGCGCTTCATCGGCGCAAGTGGCCGCGAGCTCGTCTTTACCGCCAACGCCTCTGCCTCGTGCGCCCTGGTGGCGTCCGCCTGGGGCGAGCGCAACATAGAGGCGGGCGACGTCATCGTCTGCACGGAGGCCGAGCATCACTCGAACATGCTGCCCTTTGCCCTGCTCGCAGAGCGCAAGGGCGCCCAGATGGTCTACCTGCCGCTCGACGACGAGGGCCGGATCAGCAAGCAGGCCTTTGAGCAGGCTTTGGCACAGAAGCCCAAGCTGGTGTGCGTGGCTCAGGTGGGAAACGTCCTCGGCATCGCCAACCCGGTGCACACGATGGCGGTCAAGGCCCATCAGGCCGGCGCCCGGGTGCTGGTCGACGCCGCCCAGTCCCTGCCGCACCTCAAAGTAGACGTGCGGGCGCTGGGCGCCGACTTCCTGGTCTTCTCCGGACACAAGCTCTACGGCCCCATGGGCATCGGAGGCCTGTGGGTGAGCCCCGAGGCGTTTGACGAGATGGACCCCCGGGCGGCGGGTGGCGGAACTGTGGCCCATGCCGGGTTCGAGTCGTATTACCTGCGCCCGCAGGCGTGCCAGTACGAGCTGGGCACGCCGCCGGTGAGCCAGGCCATCGGGCTTGCCGCCGCCGTCGACTACCTCGACTCCCTGGGGATGGAGGCGGTGAGCGAGCACGACCGAACCCTGACCCGTTACCTGGTGCGGGGCCTGCGGGGCATCGAGGGCGTCACCGTGTGGGGAGACCACAGCCAGCCGGATGGCCAGATGGGCCTGGTGGCCTTCTCGCTGAGGGGCGTGGGGCCGGCCGAGCTGGGAGGCTTCCTCGGAAAGCTGGACGTGGCCATCAGGTCGGGCGGGCACTGCGCGGTGCCGCTCCATGGCCGGATGGGGCTTCTCGGCACCGGGCGCGTGAGCTTCGGGGTCTACAGCACCGTCGAGGACGTGCAGGCCTGCCTGGTGGCCATCGAAGCCTGCCGCGCCGCCTACTTGGGGGAGCTCTGAGCTGCGCTCGCTGCCGTTGAGGGCAGCGCGGTGAATCGCTTTGGGGCGTGTGCTGCGTCCCCTGACCGGATGGGCTGGAGGCGCAACCAGCCCATCCCTTTAGTATTGGGGACCGGGTGCAATCGTCCGTCTGCTGGTCTGGGGGTTGCTCGTGGTTCTCAAGATACTGATGCTCGTCATCTTTGCCGTCATCGCCATCGGGGTGGGGCTTTTCTGCAGGAGCCACGCCGCCAACGTCGACGGCTTCATCCTCGGAGGCCGCAACGTGGGTCCGTGGCTCTCGGCCTTCGCGTTTGGCACCAGCTACTTCTCGGCGGTCATCTTTGTGGGCTATGCCGGGCAGTTTGGGTGGAAGTACGGCCTGTCGGCGAGCTGGGTGGGCCTTGGCAACGCCCTTCTCGGCAGCCTGCTTGCCTGGTGGGTGCTCGGTCCGCGCACGCGCGAGATGACCCAGGCCCTCAAGGCCTCCACCATGCCCGAGTTCTTTGGCAAGCGCTACGGCAGCCAGGCGCTGCGCATCGCCAGCGCGGCCATCATCTTCATCTTTCTGATTCCCTACACGGCCTCCGTCTACAACGGGCTGTCGCGGCTCTTTGGGATGGCCTTTGGCCTGCCGTATGAGGCCTGCATCATCGGCATGGCGGTCATCACATGCATCTATGTCGTGCTTGGCGGATACATGGCAACCGTGGTGAACGACTTTCTTCAGGGCATCGTCATGCTCTTTGGAATTACGGCCATCGTGATCTGCGTGCTGCAGGCAAACGGCGGCTTCACTCAGGCCATCGTCTCCCTGTCGCAGGTACCCGCTCAGGGCACCGCCCTGCAAGGCCCCTTCACCAGCATGTTTGGGCCCGACTTGCCCAACCTGCTGGGCGTGGTGGTCCTGACCTCGCTGGGAACCTGGGGCCTGCCGCAGATGGTCCAGAAGTTCTACGCCATCAAGAGCGGCCCGGCCATCAAGCAAGGCGCCATCATCTCGACCTTCTTCGCCATCGTGGTCGCGGGTGGGAGCTACTTCTTGGGCGGCTTCGGGCGCCTGTATGCAGGCAGCATCGAGTACGCTGCCAGTGGCACCCCCGTCTACGACTCCATCATCCCCACGATGCTCTCGACGCTGCCCGACCTGCTCATCGGCCTGGTCATCGTGCTGGTGCTCTCCGCCTCCATGTCCACGCTCTCCTCGCTGGTGTTGACCTCGTCAAGCGTGCTCACCCTCGACCTCGTCAAGGACAACCTGGTCAAGGAGATGGACGAGAAGCGCCAGCTTGCTTGGATCCGCGCCCTGCTGGTGGTGTTCGTCGCCATCTCGGCGATGCTCGCCCTGGTGCAGTACACCAGCTCCATCACTTTCATAGCCCAGCTCATGTCCATCAGCTGGGGAGCCCTGGCCGGCTCGTTCCTGGGGCCCTTCTTCTGGGCGCTCTACAGCAAGCGGATCAGCAAGGCCGGCGTATGGGCGAGCTTCATCCTGGGCGTGGGCATCACGGTCTCCAACATGGCGCTGGGGTTCACGAGCCCCATCAACGCCGGCGCCCTCGCCATGCTGGTGTCGCTGGCGGTGACCCCGCTGGTGAGCCTGGTGACTCCGGCGGCCCTGCCGGCGGGCGTGGCGATCGCGCAGCCAAGCGGCCAGGGAGCCATCGACCGCGAGCTGGCGCAGGCGGGAGACGCTGCCGGAGACGACCGCGAGCTGGCCGGGTTTGGTTCCAAGATGGGCGTCGAGGTCTCGCGTCGGCGCAAGCGCGACCGTCGGCAGTGAGCCGATGGGCGACTGAGGAGAACGGCCATGCCAGAGCTTCCTGAGGTGGAGACCGTGAGGCGGGTGATCGGGCCGCAGGTGGCGGGGCGCACCATAGCCGGGGTGGACGTGCGCCATCCCGCCGTGGTGGCCCGGCCAAGCGCGGGCGAGCTGGCGGCGGAGCTTTGCGGCCAGCGCATCGAGGGGTTGGGCCGGCGCGGCAAGTTCCTTGTCTTCTCGCTTGGCACAGGCGACGCCCTGGTGCTCCATCTGCGCATGACCGGCCAGGTGCTCGTCACTCCCGGCGACTATCCCGAGAAGCGCTGGACCCATCTGGTGATGCAGCTTGATGACGGCACCCAGCTGCGCTACCTCGATCAGCGGCGCTTCGGCAGGTTCTGGCTGGTTCGGGCGGGCGAGACGGACGACTTCACCGGAATCGCCAAGCTGGGGCCGGAGCCGTTCGACCCGATCGTGAGCGGATCGTACCTGCTGGGGCGCCTGGGAAGGCGCACGGTTCCCATCAAGGCCGCCCTGCTCGACCAGAGGGTGGTCGCCGGTATCGGCAACATCTATGCCAGCGAGATCTGCTTCGAGGCCCGGGTTGATCCCCGTAAGCCGTGCGATGAGGTCAACCGCGCCGAGTACCGCCGCCTGGCCGTCGCCATTCCGCACGTGATGGACTGGGCCATCCGCGACAACGCCATCACGCCTTCTGAATACCTGGCAGGGGAGGGCCGCGATTACCGCAACACCCCGAGCCTCAAGGTCTACGGCCAGGAGGGCGAGCCCTGCCGCCGTTGCGGCGAGCCTCTGCGCAACACGGTGCTGGAGGGTCGGAGCAGCTACTGGTGTCCGGTATGCCAGAAGCGGGGGTCCAAGCGACGCTAGCTGGGCGCGGCGGGGCTCGCCCGGCGCCCGGCGCCCGATGCCTGGGGTCCGCAACGCCGAAAGGCGACGGTCCAAGGGGGTCTCAACCCTGCACGGCGTCGAGAACCGCGGGGTCCGCACCGTCTGGACTGGCGCTCGCGCGATCTTCCCCCGCCCGGAGTCGGTGCAATCTGTGAATATGCATCAGCCTCGGAGTTTTCCTGCGAAAACTCCGAGGTCGATGCATGGATTATGCAATCTGATATTGAAAGCCTCCAAGTTGCAGAGGTTAGAGGCTCATTTGGAAGAGATACCTCAAAATACCGCGTATGCATATTGCAGAACAAGCCATTGAGTCACTCGATAAGACCTGTATCCTGGGCTTTTGTCGTATGCATAGCCGTGAGAGGGGTCTGGAATCCGGGTATTTCGCGGTGCCTCTACGTTTTTCAAGCCCAGATTTTTCTCGTTCTCATATGTATGCATAACAATGCATGTACAGAGCAAAATATACGGATATATGCATATTGTTTGAGGGTCATGAGAGCGTCTCGCTCGGGTTGTCGCGCGTGCAAGCGCGTGGCATCGGTTGGACGCTGGTAGACGGTGACATGGCTCGATCGGGCGGCCGCATGTGCGAACGCGCGGGCGTCTCCGCCTGCAAGATTGCTGGGAATGACCTGGTCAGGGGAGGTTCCTAACTGGAGGACTGCCCCGGCCAGAAGCGGCCTTTCGCAGGTGCCGCGTCAAACGCGGGGCGGGGGCCTTCGGCCGGAAGTGATTTCAGCAGCACCCTCACATGCAGCCCTGTCATGGCGCAGACGCTGCGGGTCATAAAGCGCGAACGCCGCGCACTCGACTTGCCACCCGAGACACGTTTGGCTCGTTGCCCGAAGCTCGCTCGGCTGCTCGTCGAGGTGCTACCCTGTGAGCAACGGATTGCAGGCGAAGCGCCCGTATCGCCTGACACGCGACACCGGGAGGTCATCATGCTTGAAAACGTCGAGGTCATCATCCACAGCTGCATCCGCATCGAGGGCCACGACCCGGCGGTCGTCGCCTATTTCGACCCGTATCTTCTCGACACCGACCCTCACGACGCCGATGTGGTCTTCATCACCCATGATCACTACGACCACTTCTCGCCTGATGACATCGCTCGGGTGCGCAAGGAGGGGACGGTCTTTGTGGTGCCGCTCTCCATGGCCGACAAGCTCTCCGAGCTGGTGCCCCCGGTGAAAGGGCTGGTGGCGCTGGCGCCGGGCGACGGCATCACGGTCTGCGGCATGAGGGTGGAGGCGGTGGCCGCCTACAACGTGGGCAAGGACTTCCATCCACAAGCCAACAACTGGCTCGGATACGTGGTGACGGTCGACGGGACGCGCTACTACGTGGCGGGCGATACCGATGCCAACGACGACAACCGCTCCGTCTCATGCGATGTGGCGCTCGTACCGGCTGGCGGGACCTACACCATGGACGCGGCCGAGGCGGCGGCCTTTGTCAACGGCTTGTCGCCCAAGGCGGCGATCCCCACCCATTACGGCAGCGCGGTCGGGCCCAAGGAGGCGGGCCGGGCCTTCGCCTCCGCGGTCGACCCCTCAATCGAGGTCGAGCTCAAGCTGGGGTGAGCCCGCGCCTGCAGGGTGCGCCATCGTGGGCAGCGCCCGCCTAGCGCGCAAAGTCGTAGGCGTCGAGCTCGGCAAAGGAGCGGACGGCGATGTCCGCCTCTGCTTCAAGCTGCGCAAACGTCCCTGAGGCGTCATCGTCATAGGTGCCTACCGCATGCATTCCGGCGGCGTGCATGGTCCGCACCACCACGAGCGAGTCGTCGGCGCCCCAGGTGGCGCCCGGGCGGGTCCCCAACTGCCGGCACACGTCCAGGAAGACCTCCGGGTCGGCCTTGGTGGCGTGCAGCTCGTCCATCGACACGACCATGTCGAAATAGTCCCAGAGGCCGGTTCGCCTGAGCCCCGCCTCAAGGTAGCGCAGGGCGCTGGCCGAGACGACGGCCGTCCGTATGCCCTGCTCATGGAGGGTCTTGACAAAGGCGAGAGCGCCAGGTTTGGCGGTGGCCTGATGGCGGTAGAACGTCATCAGGCGGTTCTCGGCCTGCTCTTCGATGGCCTCGACCGAGGCGTTTCCGCCAAGGGCGACAAGCCCTCTGATGGCATCGTGAAAGTTGGCTGCGCGCAGCTCCATGAGCTGCCCGGGGGTCAGCTCCGCCCCAGCCATCTCAATCGTCTCGCGCTCGACGGCGCCCCAGATGCCCATCGAGTCGAGAAGGCACCCATCGCAGTCGAATAAAAACCCCTGGGTCGCACCGATGCCTGTGATGGTCTCTGAGAACGCCATGCCGCCCGCTCCTGCCTGATTGCTCGTAATCCAAACGTCTCCGCTTATCAGATGATACCCGCCGCATCGGCGGGTTCAGGTGAGAGCGCGGTCAAATGGGGGTCGGGGACGCCCGCTTTCCGCCCCCGCAGAACGGGCCGTCGGCCTGCAAACCCGGGGAGCTATCCGCCGCCGAAAGGCCCTCGCCCCCTCACGGTGCGCGTTTCCTCCGTGGCAGGCGGGTCTTGCTACTATGAGCCGGTTCATTGCTGCAACCCATGCGTGTCATGGGAGCGAGGGGGATGACATGATCTTTGAAGCCATTATCGCCGACGACGAGGCGCCCGCCCGCATCGAGCTCAAGCAGCAGCTGGAGGACACCGGACGGGTCAAGGTCGTGGACGAGGCGGTGAGCCTCTCAGAGGCCATCGCCAAGATGAGCCAGGGAGCATTTGACGTGGCGTTCATCGATTGGGACATCGCCGGCGCGGGCACTTCGCTGCTGCGCGAGGCGCTGCCCAAGATCAAGAACGTGCCGCTGCTGGTGTACATGTCGGCCTACAGCGACTATCACCCGTCTCCCTTTGGGGTGGAGCCGCTCTGCCACCTCATCAAGCCCACCGACCGTTCGCAGCTCGACGAGGTCATCGCCACCATCGAGCGGGCCGCACGACGCGACTCGTAGCAAGGAGACGGCATGAAGATCCTGGTGCTCAACGCGGGCTCGAGCTCGCTCAAATACAAGCTCTTCGACTCCGAGGGCATGGTGCACGGCGCCTGGGGGCGTCGGGAGCCGGACTTGGAGGTGCTCTCGGAGGGCAAGGTCGAGAACATCGGCCAGGAAAACGCCCACCTCATCAACAAGAACCACCTGGGACAGGTGTTTCGCACGGTTGCCGCGCCGGAGTACATGGACGCCCTCAACCTGGTGTTCAAGGTGCTCACCGATGAGCCGGGGGCACCGCTAAAAAGCCTGGACGAGGTCGATGCCGTAGGTCATCGCGTGGCACACGCGGGCGATGCGTTCAACTGCTCGCAGCGCATCGACGGCCATGTGGTCGACGTCATCGACCAATACGCCCATCTGGCGCCGCTCCACAACCCTTACGCCCTGGGCGTCATCAAGCGCTGCCAAGAGCTCTTTCCAAAGGCGCTTGAGGTGGCGGCCTTTGACACGGCGTTCCATCAGACCATGCCCCGGCGCAACTACATCTATCCCATCCCGTATCGCTATTACGAGAAGTACAACATCCGCCGATACGGCTTTCACGGCATCTCGCACAAGTACGTGTCCCGCCATGCCGCCGACTTTCTGGGCGAGGACCTGCGCTGCCTGAAGATGATCACCTGCCATCTGGGCGCGGGCGCCTCCATCGCCGCCCTCGACCACGGCTACAGCATGGACACCTCGATGGGATACACCCCGCTCGACGGCGTGATGATGAACACCCGGTCCGGCTCGGTCGACCCGGCCATCATCACGGCCATCATGGAGCTGGAAGGGCTCGCTCCCCAGCAGATGGATGAGATCTTGAACCGCGAGTCCGGCATGCTCGGCATCTCGGGCGTCTCCGGCGACCTGCGGGACCTCAAAGAGGTCATCCGCGAAGGCAGCTCCCAATGCGAGCTCGCCTATGACATCTTCCTCACCTCGATCAGGCGCGTCATCGGCGGTTACGCCTTTGAGCTGGCCGGCATCGACGCCATCGTGATCACCGCCGGCGTGGGCGAGAACGACTCCTATGCGCGTCGCCTCATCCTGCGCGGTCTCGAGCCCTTCGGCATCGAGGTCGACGAGTCCCGCAACGATGCGCCGGACAACGTCGAGCGGCTCATCTCGACCGACCGGTCGACGGTCAAGGTGCTGGTCATCCCTACTGACGAGGAGGCAGAGATCGCCCGCGACGTGTCGTTTATCGCCAACGGCGTGGACATCTCGGACCCCTGGGCGTACTAGGAAGCGAGCCTGCGGGCACCCGTGCCCTGCGGTATGCTGGGGACACGGGTGCAAAGGAGGACCTCGGCGTCTATGGTCGAGTTTCAGATGACAGGAAACCAGCGGGTGCTGAACATCGTGTCGGTGGTGACCATGGTCACGGGCGTCACGGTGGCCTCGATGGGCCTGCTCCTGGTGCTTGTCAGCCTCTCTGGCGACCCTACCGGGCTGCGGGCGAGCAACGTCATCAACGAGGACATCGCGGGCCTGACCAACCGGTTTCTGACGGCGTACGGACTGGTCATCATGGGGGTCGGAGGCCTTGACATCGTCATCTCCGCCCTGGGGATACGTGCTTCGCATGACTCCAGCAAGGTCGGTCCTTACCAGACGCTCGTCACCATGGTGACCATGATGCTGCTCATCGCCTTGGTGACCGCCTTTACCAAGGGCAAGTCCTCGCTGCTCTCCTTGATGGCCCTCCTGGTGGTCAACACGGCGGTGGCCATGGTCTGCTTCGTACTTGCCAACCGGGTCAACAAGGATTACCTTGACGGGGTCTTCGGCGCGCAGGTGGTGGTGGGCGAGAAGACCGGCAGGCAGCGCATGCTCAACTCGCTGTCCATGCTGCTCATCTTGTTTGCGATCATCGAGGCCTGCTTTGGTGTCCTCATGCTGGTTCCCGGCGATGCCGCCTGGATGATGTCTTCCGACTCGGGGTCTGCGGGCACCCCAATCGATGCGACCGTCACCACCATCAACAGCTTCTTCAACGCGGGTCTGGACATGGTCATCGGGCTCATGGGTCTTCGCGGCGCCAAGCGCCCCGACCGGATCGGGCCGTTTTTGGTGTTCAGCGCGACGGGCGTGGTGCTCTACGCCGCCAGCCTGGCTGCCACCCT
>OMWF01000122.1 GCA_900314665.1 uncultured Actinomycetes bacterium | reverse complement strand
CTCGACCTTGTGACGGCGTCGTACAAAGTTCTACGGGTCATACAAAAGCCTCCCTTTTCTCATGTCCAAGAAAAGGGAGGCAGTTCAGAGATGACGGGCCCGCTTTGCCTCGTGGCGCGGGGCTCGGCAGCTGCGTGGTTCGCGGTTGCCGACGGCAGCCTGGGCTGCGACGGCGTACGGCGGAGCTCAGGCTGCCTGCCAATGGGTTGACGCTAGCGGGAGGAGGGGTCCGCCACGTAGCCGTGCGCCTCGTCGGTGAGGCGGGCCATGACGTCTGCGGGCACCGTCCGGCGGGCAAAGGGGTAGACCACCTTGTCCTCGCGCTCGACGTGGGCCCTGATCATGTGCACGTACTCCATGGCCCAGGCGATGAGCTCGAGGCGGTCGGAGTCATCGCCGCTCTTGTCCAGCTGAAGCGCGGCCTGCTCCATGTTGCGCACGCAGAAGCGCCCCCGGTCGTGGTCGACCAGCATGCCGTGGCGCACCAGGCTCTCGGCCGGGCCGCCCACGTTCTCGAGCAGGTAGGCGTAGAGGATGTCCTCCTCCTTGCGATGGTGCGCGGCGTCCGCGTAGGTGCGGATGAAGCGCACCTTGTAGAGCCAGTCGTCCAGCTTGAAGGAGCTCTTGTCGTCAAGCAGGGCCAGGCAGAGGCGCTCCAGGTCGTCGGCCTCCGTGATGATGCGCTGGTGCTCGGCCATCATGCCGTCGACGATGTCGAGCTGGCTCGTATCGGGCAGGTCGCAAAATTCGGAGAGGTCGATCTCTGGCATGGCTTACGCCGCCTTCCTGATAGAGAAGCTGCCGGGTCCGTCCTGCGTGAGCTCAACGCCTGCGGCCTCCATGAACCCCTCGGTCCAGGCGCGGCGGATCTGCTCGTAGCCCAGCGCTCGGTGCGCTGCCACCTGATAGCTCCAGGAGATGTCGGCAGCGCCGGCGCGTACCTGCATCATGCCGTCGCAGGGCATGCCGTCGAGCCAGTAGCCGTCGGACGTGCTCCAGATGTCGGAGAGCTTCAAGCTGGCGACGCTGCTCTCGCGGGCAGCATCGGCGCCCAGCTCGCGGGCCTTGCCGGCCAGCTCGTCCAGGTGCTCGCCGAGCGGGGCGCATGCTGCATCGAGGACGTCTTCCGAGCGGTTTACCAGCGTGGAGAGGCTGGCGTGGATGGCGGACAGGTCGATGTGGTCGGCGATGTCGCCGGCCAGGGGAGGGCAGGCAGCGTCGAGCTGCTGGGAAAGGCCGGAGGTCCAGCCCTGCTCGTCGGAGAAAGCCGCCAGCGTACGGGCGAGACGGTCGACGCTGCAGGCCTTTTCAAACATGCGGTAGTGGATGGGTCCCAGGGTGGCGCTCATGCTACTCACCACCGTTGAGCTTGGCGAGAACCTCGTTGGCGTTGAGGCCGTGCACCAGGCAGGCGTCGGCGAGCGACTCGCTCTGGGAGGCCGGGCAGCCGACGCAGCCCATGCCGGCGCCCTCAAGGATGCCGATGGTGCTGGGGTCGGTACGGATGATCTCGCCTACGAGCATGTCGGTGCTATAGATGTGCTGAGCCATGGGAAGCCGCCTTTCTCTTGCTGCGGTGTTGCAGGTGTGTTCGTTGGTACGCCATACAATCTACGGAGGAGGCAGGGTAACAAGCGTTGGTTTTACAACAATCAAATGCATGCGCGGCGAACGGTTGGCTCGCGGGGCCGCGAGCTGTGCGCACATCCTGCGGTTCCGGGTCTGGCTGGCGCTGAAGTGCCTGCTGGTAAAACGTGGGTGTTAGAGCTCGATGAGGCCGCTTCGGGCTCTCGGGGCAAACCTCTCTGTCGCAGATGTAACTACATGCGCAGTCCTGTACGAGATTTGAGCTTTTGCGAGGTCCCGCTGCCCGGCAGACGCTCCCGACCTGGCAAATCCGCAGGAAGCGAGCGAATCGCCAAGCCAGCTCCGTCTCCGATGGACCCTCTCGCCCCCTGAAGTCATGCAAAAGCTCAGATCTCGTGCGCGAGCCGCGGTCTGGCACGCCCGGATCTCGTCTGCTCTCGCGCCTCTGCACCCCAGCAGCCTGAGCCGCTCCAAGTTTCCGAAGTAACGGCAGCATAACGATGTAATGCGGAGGCTCCACTCCAAGTTTCCGAAGTAACGGCTGGGTTTTATGGCGAGAAGAGATTTGTTGTATACGTCACGAATAGTATCCGCAGGTAGATGCGTTGAGATTGGAGGGCGGACCTCTCGATGAACCTTCAGATTTCCTAAATCTCGACCGTTACTTCGAAAACTTGGAGTAAGGGAGCCTGATCGGACTCGAGTTCAGACGTCGCCTTCGGCCCCACGCGGCTGAAGCCTCGCAAATCGTTGCATCTGCGACAGGGGAGACAGGGCTTAGGAGTCAGGAACCCATGCAAGGGGGCGTCAACCTCGGACCCGGCCTTTCAGCTACATCTGGGACCGTGACTTCTCCAATAGTTCAATATAAAACTCAACCGTCAGGCGCAAGTCAGCAAGTCTTCAAAGAATAGTTGAACTTGAACCGAAGAACCCCTGCATAGCCTGTTACACTGCTTGCAGCAAAATTGAACTTATGCATGAGGGAGGTCATCTGTGAGCGAGCAGTTCAGCGCGCGTTTGCGGCAAGCGATGCAGGACAGCGGCATGAAGCAGGTGGACGTCATCAAGCGCGCCCAGGCAGAAGGTCAGAAACTCGGAAAAAGCCAGCTCAGCCAGTACATCAACGGCAAGACTGCTCCGCGGGCAGGGACCCTCGCCTTTCTCGCCAAGACGTTGGGCGTAACCGAGGAGTGGCTGATGGGGGAGGACCGTGAAGCCCAACCAGCCCCAAGTAAAATTGAACATGACGCAATAAATCTGAACCCTGATAAGGATACGGATTCACACGATACCCGCCAGCCGCAAGGCCGTCCGGCGCAAGAAGAGAAGGAGCCCCACGTGCGCACGTTCAAGAAGTCATCTAAGCTCGACAACGTCCTCTACGACGTGCGCGGCCCGGTGGTGGAAGAGGCCAACCGCATGGAGGAGCAGGGCACCCACGTGCTCAAGCTCAACATCGGCAACCCGGCGCCCTTTGGGTTCCGCACGCCCGACGAGGTCGTCTACGACATGTCCCGCCAGCTTACCCAGTGCGAGGGCTACTCGCCGTCCAAGGGCCTCTACTCCGCGCGCAAGGCCATCATGCAGTACGCGCAGATCAAGGAGCTGCCCAACGTCGACATCGAGCACATCTACACCGGCAACGGCGTGAGCGAGCTCATCAACCTCTCGATGTCGGCGCTGCTCGACGACGGCGATGAGATTCTGATCCCCTCGCCGGACTACCCGCTCTGGACCGCCTGCGCCACCTTGGCCGGCGGGCACCCGGTCCACTACCTCTGCGACGAGCAGGCCGACTGGTATCCCGACATGGACGACATCCGTTCCAAGATCACGAGCCGCACCAAGGCCATCGTCATCATCAACCCCAACAACCCCACCGGGGCGCTCTATCCCAGGGAGGTGCTGGAGGAGATCGCCGAGATCGCGCGGCAGCACCAGCTCATGATCTTCTCGGATGAGATTTACGACCGTCTGGTGATGGACGGCGAGAAGCACACCTCCATTGCCAGCTTGGCGCCCGACCTGTTTTGCGTGACCTTCTCGGGGCTCTCAAAGTCGCACATGATCGCCGGCTATCGCGTGGGATGGATGGTGCTGTCCGGCAACCTCGACCTGGGGCGCGACTACATCGAGGGCATCAACATGCTTTCCAACATGCGCCTGTGCTCCAACGTGCCGGCGCAGTCCATCATCCAGACGGCGCTCTGGGGCCATCAGTCCGTGAACGACTACCTCATTCCCGGCGGTCGCGTTTACGAGCAGCGCGAGTTTGTCTACCAGGCCATTCAGGAGATTCCGGGCCTCAGCGCGGTCAAGCCCAAGGCTGCCTTCTACATCTTCCCAAAGATCGACGTCAAGAAGTTCAACATCACCGATGACGTCAGGTTTGCCCTCGACCTGCTTAAGCGCAAGAAGGTGCTGATCGTGCAGGGCAGCGGCTTCAACTGGCAGGAGCCCGACCACTTCCGCATTGTCTACCTGCCACGCATCGAGGTGCTGCGCGAGTGCATGGAAAAGATTGCCGACTTCCTGGCCACCTATTGGCAGCAATAGCGGGGGATGGCGGGTTGGGGATGGACCCGACCCGCCGATCTGCCAGGCTGGTGAGAGCGGGCGGGTGCTCGCTCTCACCTGTTACTGG
>OMWF01000086.1 GCA_900314665.1 uncultured Actinomycetes bacterium | reverse complement strand
GCCCAGTTCGGCGGGGCACATCTGGACGATCTTCTCGCCTTCGTCCTTCATCTTCTGCAGGTACGCCAGGTTCTTGCGGGTCTTTGAAGCGGTTGACATCTTGATGTCGGCATGCTCGTTATCGGCCATGGGAGGCTCCTTTCGAGAATGGGTGAGGGTTGTGCGGACGGCGCATTAGGCGTCGAGGGCGTCCAGGCGCTCACAGATCTCTTTGACCTGGTCCTTGGAAAGGCCGGCCTGGGGGAACTTGAGCAGGGTCTTCATCTTCATGCCCTTGACCGGGCCCAGCTCGGGGTTGCTCACAAAGCCGGGGACGTACTCGTCGATGATGGCGCAGGCGCGCTCGTCCTCAAGGATTTCGCTTAGCTTGCTGCTGCTTGAAATGGCCATGACAGGTCCCTTCTCGCGTGCGTTCAGATGGATGTGAAACGTGCATGTGCGCTGCTAGGCGTGCAGACCCCCTTCCATCGTGTAGCTCCACGGCTTTGCCTGGAAGCTGAGGCCGGCACCCCCGTCGACCTCGATGACCTTGCCGTACATGAAGTCGGAGACGTTGGTGCACATCGTGACGATCATGCGGGCGATGTCGTCAGGCGAGCTAGCCACGGGAGTGGAGCTGCCGCCGGCCATCTGGTCGGCTTGCCATTCCTGCCCGTAGAGCTCGACCGTGCGTGTGCAGTTCTGGATGGCGCCGGCGGTGACCATGCCGCCCGGGGCGACGCAGTTGACGTTGATGCCGTACTGCTTGAGCTCCTTGGCGATGCCGATGGTCATGCCCACCACGCCCGCCTTGGCGGTGTTGTACGGCGTCATCATGGCCAGGTTGGCCATGTCCTCCCCGCGGTAGGCGACCGATGCGACGGTCACCACCTTGCCGCCGTGGCCGGCCTTGACCATCGACCGGGCGGCAGCCTGCACCAGGAAGTACTGGCCCTTCTGGTCTACGTCGACGATGCGGTCGTAGAGCTTCTCGTCAACGTCGAGAAAAGCGCGAGCCTCCCAGGTGGCGGCTACGGGAACCACGATGTCGACGGGACCAAAGCTCTCCTCGGCAAAGGCGACCAAGGCTTGGACGTCCTCCACCTTTGAGGTGTCGGTGGCCTTGAAGGCCACGTTCTCGTATCCGCGTCCCTTGAGGGTCTCGACGGCGAGGTCTCCCCACTGCTGGGTGCGCGACCCAAAGACGACCTTGGCGCCGCATTCGGCCAGCCGGTCGATCACGTAGAGCGCGAGACCTACGCTGCCCGAGACCACCGCCACCTTGCCGCTCAGGTCAAAGGTCTGGGCGAGCGGCTCGAGGTCATCAAGGCCGTCGGCAGCCATGTCGAAGAGCATCTCCTTGTCCATTTCCATGGGTGTGCCTCCTTGTCGCTTGGGTGTGCAGGGGCTGCAACTACCACGAAGCGTAAGGACGGCGGTGACAAGGAACAATGCTCAGATATACTCCTTTAATCTACCTACAAATAGGTATTGAAGTTCGATAAAAAGACCAGTTGAATGACGTTGTTACGGGTATAAAACCGGCTATCTTCAACCGATGGCGCGCATCAGACCACGTTGTCGTCCATGTGCGCGACCGCCCAGTCAATGACCTTGCGTCGTAGGACGTCAGGCGCAAGTCCCGCAAGGTCCTCGCCAAAGAAGGTGCGAACCGCATCGACGGTCGTGCGCTCGCGAGCCGCCAGGGCTCGGGCCTCCGCCTCCAGCTCCTCCTGAGTGACACCTATCTGGAGCTGCTGCTGCAGCGCCTGCACCACGCGCGGCTCCTTGGCCTCAAAGAGGGCGGCCTGCAGCAGCTCCTCTTCCTGCTCGGCCAGCTCCTGGCCGGGAAAGAGGTGCACGTCGCCGCCGGTCAGCCGGTCGTACTGCATGCGATGACGCAGGTCCAGCTTGATGTAGGCGAGCTCGTTTTGAATGGCCTCCTCGGGTACTTCTACCTCAAAGGAATCGACAAACCGGTGCCAGGCTTCTTCTCTGGACATGGGGAGGCTCCTTCAATGTTTACTTATCGGCGCGGCTGCGAGGGCTTGGCCGCTGCGGGGCTTGATTGGGGCGAGAAGACCAGGGCGCCGGCCTTGAGCACGGTGCCTGCCAGCGAGAATGCGGTTTCAAGCGAGGTCAGCACCACCTTGAGGGGGTCGATCACGCCCGAGGCGAGCAGGTCCTCATAGCTGTTGGTAAGGGCGTTGTACCCCCAGGTGGGCTCCAGCTCGCGCACCCGCTCCACCACAAGCGAGGCGTTGCCGCCGGCGTTGCGCGCTATCTGCCGCAAGGGCTCCGCGCAGGCGTCGAGGGCGAGTAGGGCGCCGGCCTGCTCGTCTCCGGCAAGCGCCTCCGCACGCTTGGAGCAGAGCGCGGCGGCGTGGACCAGGGCGGCGCCGCCGCCGGGGACGACACCGCCCTCAAGCGCCGCTCGTGCGGCGTTGACGGCATCCTCAACCTGCAGCTTTCTCTGGCGCTGCTCCGCCTCGGTGGCCCCTCCCACCCTGATGGTGGCCACGCCCGAGACAAACCCTGCCAGCCGCTCGGCATGGCGCCGGCGGTTGAACTCGTAGCTCGTGTTGGCGGCCAGGTAGCGCAGCTCGCTTTCGCGCTTGGCAATAGCCGCAGGGTCGCCGTGCCCTCCAAAGATGGTGGTGCGCTTGGCCTGCACCAGCACCTTGTCGGCTCCTCCGAGCTCTTCTCGGGTTACATCGCGCAGCGAGAAGCCCAGCTCTTTGGTGATGTAGGCGCCTCCGGTCTGCACCGCCAGGTCCTCCATGCGCCAACGACGGCCCTCGCCGTATGCCGGCGCCAGCACCGCTGCCACGTTCATGTCGCCTTGCCGCTTGTTCTCCATCAGCAGCGCCAGCGCGTTGTCCTCGATGCCGTCGCAGACGACGAGCATGTCGCGGCCGTCCTCGGCCGCGCAAATGAGGGCCGGGATGAGGTCTTGCCCGCGTTCGACCGTGGCGTCGGTCAAGAGGATGTAGGGGTTGTCGAGCTCGGCGTTGAGGCCGGTGCCGTCGGTTGCGAGGTGGGGCGAGATGAGCCCGCGTTCGATGCAGATTCCGCTGGTGACGTCGAGCATGGTCTCGGCTCGGCGCGAGTCGTCGACGGCCACCACGCCTTCGCGTCCGACCTGTTGGTACGCCTCTCCCACCAGGGCACCGATCTTCTCGTCTTTGCAGGAGACCGTCGCCACCCGGGCGAGGTCGGCCTGGGAGGTGGCAGGCACCGCAGCCTGGCGCAGCGCTTCTGCCACCCACGCGCCCGCGCGCTCGACGCCCCGCTGCAGGGCGATGGGGTCGGCGCCGGCGGCGGTGTTGCGTTCCGCCTGCTTGAGCAGCGCTTGGACCAGCACAATCGTGGTGGTGGTGCCGTCTCCCGCCTCCTCGTTGGCCTTGGTGGCCGCTTCGCGCACGAGCCGGACGCCCATCTCGCGGCCGGGGTCCGGGAGCACGATGCTGCGGGCGACGGTGACCCCGTCGTTGGTGACCAGGACGGGGGCGTCGGGAGCGGCGGGGTCTGAGTAGTCGGCATCGCGCAAGTTGGCTTTCTCGGGCAAGGCGACGAAGCGCCCTGCCGGCCCCAACGTCACTTTGACGGCATCTGCCAGGGCATTCACCCCATCCATCAGCGTGGATCGGGCGTCGTCTCCATGGCATATCATGCGTGCGCTCACGGGACCTCCTTGGGTGCGTGCGCCTACTTGCCCAGTAGACGCACGAGCAGCTCTTGTCGGCTTCCGACGCCGAGCTTCTGATAGATGTGGCCGATGTGCTTGTTGGCGGTGCCCTGCGAGATGAAGAGGATGCGGGCGATGTTGGTGGGCTTGACGCCCTGGCAGAGCAGTTCGAGAACCTCCTGCTCACGGGGTGAGAGGCGCTCCGCGCCCCTAACGCCGTCCCAGATGCGGACTTGCCCCTGCGGCCTCACAAAGAGGTTCTTGTAGAGGTTGTTGAGGTGTGCGCTGGCAACCTCAACGGTTTGGATGTCGGTGGGGGAGAACGGCTCGACGTCCGTGCGGTCGAGCGAGATGGCCGTGGCGGGGTTGTCGTGCAGGTCGTTGAGCCAGAACGAGAGGCTCTGCTTCAAGCCGAGGGGCTTGATGTACGCCTCGATGAAGGGGTCGCTCTGACCTGAGTGAACCTGCTCGTGCCAATTGATGAGCCTGACGGAGGGCTGCTCGGGACACTCGTCAACGCTCTGGTTCAGGGCAAACAGCTCGTTATCGTCGGTGCTGCGCGAGAAGTACTCCAGGTACAGCGAGCTCATCCTTTTGGGGATGTTGCTGAAATAGCTCCGCACGATCTTGCGGTTGCCGTCCAGCATGAGGACCACGCCGCCGTCAAAGCGTACCAGCGAGCGCATCCGCCTGAGCGCGTTGACGCTGAAGCGGTACGGCTCGCGTACCGTGCCACATGCCAGCACGTAATCGCTGATGCTTTCCCAGGGGATGTTGTCGGGTTGCGGCATGGCCCTCGCTTTCGGGCGATCCAGAAGCTCCGCTGACTCTTTGATGCTATCTAAAGCGCCGCTGCGGGACATACCTATTTTTACCCATATCAAGAGGGCCTTCTGGGGCCCGTGCGCAGCCTTCTCGACCCATGGGTGTCGCGCGGAGCGTAGGTTGTCGGAACTCTTACAGGTGAGGCCGATGGGTGCACCGGGCCGGGGGCGTCGTGGTAGCCTAACTTTGTTGAGCGTATCGGCACCGGCCCGCCCGAGGCGGGCTCATCATACGGAAGGGACCCCTATGGAACGCAAGAACGCCTGGAAAAAGTACACTCCTGAGCAGCTTGAGCAGGTGCAGAAGCTGGCGTGCGGCTATATCGATTTCATCAGCACCAACAAGACCGAGCGCGAGTTCACGGCCGCCTCTCGTCAGCTGGCCGAGCAGTGCGGCTACAAGCCGCTCGACGAGCTGATCGCCAACGGCACGGCGCTCAAGCCGGGCGACAAGATCTGGGCGCACACCCACGGCAAGGCTCTGCTGCTGGTTCAGCTGGGCACGGAGCCGCTGGTCAACGGCCTCAACATCCTGGGTGCGCACATGGATTCACCGCGCCTGGACGTCAAGCAGAACCCGCTCTTTGAGAAGGATGACTTTGCCCTGCTCGAAACGCACTACTACGGCGGCATCAAGAAGTACCAGTGGGTGACGCTGCCCATGGCCATCCACGGCGTCATCGCCAAGGAGGACGGCTCGGTGGAGACCGTCAACGTGGGCGAGGATGCGGGCGACCCCGCCTTCTGCGTCACCGACCTGCTCATCCACCTGGGCGGCGAGCAGATGAAGAAGACCGGCAGCAACGTCGTCGAGGGCGAGGCGCTCGACCTGCTGGTGGGAAGCCAGCCCCTGGTGGTCGGGAAGGCTGGCGAGGACGCCGCGGCTGACGATGACGATCGACCCGAGTGGGAGAGGCTCGCCGAGAAGGAGCCAGTCAAGGCCATGGCCCTCAAGCTGCTGGCCGAGAAGTACGGCATGAGCGAGGAGGACTTCCTCTCCGCCGAGCTTGAGATCGTGCCCGCCGGCCGCGCCCGCGACTGCGGCTTTGACCGCAGCATGGTGCTGGGCTACGGCCAGGACGACAAGGTGTGCGCCTACACCAGCCTTATCGCTCAGCTGCACGTCGAGAACCCCGCCCGCACCGCGGTCACCATCCTGGTTGACAAAGAGGAAATCGGCTCGGTGGGCGCCACCGGCATGCATTCGCATTTCTTTGAGAACGCCATCGCCGAGATCATGGAGCTGGCTGGCGAGGGCGGCATGCTTCAGCTCAAGCGCTGCCTGGCCAACTCGCGGATGCTCTCCTCGGATGTCTCGGCCGGTGTCGATCCCAGCTACGAGAGCGTCTTTGAGCTCAAGAACGCCTCCTACCTGGGCCGCGGCCTGGTCTTCAACAAGTACACGGGCGCTCGCGGCAAGAGCGGCAGCAACGACGCCTCGGCCGAGTACGTGGCACACGTGCGCAAGGTGATGGACGATGCGGACGTCAGCTTCCAGACCGCCGAGCTGGGCAAGGTCGACGCGGGCGGCGGCGGCACCATCGCCTACATCCCGGCCGCCTACAACATGGACGTCATCGACAGCGGCGTCCCGGTGCTCTCGATGCACGCGCCGTGGGAGGTCACTAGCAAGGCCGACATCTACGAGGCCTGCGAGGGCTACCGCGCGTTCCTCATCAACGCCTAGGGGCGGCGGCTGCCAGCGGCCGCAACGCCCGCAAGCCCGCGCCATCCTCTCCGGACGATGGCGCGGGCTTTTCTCGATGCGGCAGACCTCAGACGTGACGCGGTCCGGACCCATGACTTGCTTTGAGGTGCGCGTCCTTTATCCGGTAACGCTCACGTGATATATCAAGAAGTCGTTGGGTATGCAACGGAGCAAGGAGCTTGTCCTATTGCACGATGAGGGCACCACGGTCGCGACCGCCGGGTCGCCTAATTGAGGGGAGTGCTGTTATGAAGTGGGCATGCGATCAGATCGGCCGGTTTGGCTTTAAGATCGGGTATCAGTTTGAACCCGCCTGGTTCACCCTGTGGCGTCGCGACGACCACTATGACCTCGTGCTCTTCAAGATGTATGAGGATGACGACCTCGACCCCGTCAACTCCACCATGCCCGTACCCTTTGAGGTGGGCGACAAGATTATCACCGACGCGGTGGACAACAGCGACCTGCTTAGCTGGGATGAGTCTTACAATGCTGAGAACGCGGGTGATGCAGAGCCTTTTACCTGGTCGCTTGATATCGCAGACCTCGAGGGGACCAAGCTTTTCCTCACCCATGGCATGGGCAAGCTGCCCCCCAAGGAGCAGTTTGATGCCGTGCTGGCGGCGGTGCGTCAGGCAGATCCGGACTTTGGGACCAACTTCGACGTGCTCAAGTAAGGCGAGCAACGGAGAGCCCCGCCATGGTGTCGCGCCGTGGCGGGCTCTTGATAAGGAGCGTTTGTGGCAGGCGACGAGAAGCATGAAGAGCAGGCATCGACAAATGGCGCTTCCGGCAGACCGCGGCAGGCAGTGTTGGATGAGAGCGGCCTGAGGCTGTCGGCAGACTCTGAGGTTGGCGACGTAGCCGACGATGCCGAGGCTCAAAACCTGGCAGACGCATTTCTCCCGGAGGGATTCCGCTCCGGCGACCGCTCGGGCAGCAGCAAGCCCTCCAACTTCACGGTTGGGCTGACGCTCTTCGACATCGTGCCGGTGGCGCTCTTTGGCATCGCCTCGGTGCTTCTCGGCAACGCCTTGGGCAGCCAGATCTTTTTGATGGGTGCCATCCTGGGGATTGTGGCTGGCGCCGGCAAAGTGCTATGGAAAGTGGCGCTCATCTCGGTCAACAACGATGAATGGCGCCTCAACCGTCAGTTTGTGATTCTGATGCCCGTCGGGTTGGCTTTGATGGCGGGCTCGCTCTTCTTTGACCTGCACGGCATGACGCTTGATGCGCTGGCATCAGCCGCGCTCTCGGTGCCTGCCGTCATCTTCTTGGCGCTGACGGTGGCGGGTATCGTGGTGCTTATCGTGTTGGATGTTCGCGGGGACAAGATGAACCTCCGCGACAACTGGCGCGAGGAGATTGCCAACTGCGCGACGCAGCTGTGCTTCCTCATCTTTGCGCTGCTGGTAATCTGACGTCTGGTGGCGGCGCGGCTCCCGGGACGTTCGCTTTTGCTAATGGCTGATTCTCTTCCGCGGCACTTGCGCAAGCCTCTCGGCGGCTCTGGCGAGCCGAAAATCACGCAAGAGCTCAAATCTCGTACACTTGTTCGTCGGCGTTGCCCAGGGACCTTCCGCTCGAGCGGCAGGAGGCATGCTCTTCCGCCGCTGGCCGGTTCTCGTGCCGCGCGTCTTATCGTGGTTGGCTTAGAGCGCCCAGCCTGGGCGCTCTAAGCGCATCTTCTGCACGCCGAATTTGAAGATGCCCGCTCCGCTGCTGCCGTCACCTGCGACGATGGAGGCGCGAGCGCGCTCGGGGTCGGTCACCACCGAACCAGCCAGGCAGTCGACGCCGTAGTCAAAGAGCACCGGCGCCGGCACAACGCTCGGCCCCACCATGATGGTGTTGCACTCCTGGGACAGCTGGAGCAGGCGCGGCATGGTCTTGTTGGTGAGCGTGACGCCGGTCATGAAGAGAACGTCCTGATGAGGGACCAGGTACTCGCAGGCGGGGTCGGGCACATCGCTGCCGTGCGGGTCGCGCTCGAGGACGGTGAGTTCGCAGACGTCGGAGAGGCGCTCGATCATCGGAAAGTGCCCGACCACGGTGACCTTTTTGCCGGTGCAGGCCTGGTGGTAGAAGTCAAAGCCGTCATTGCTTGCCTTCCGCTCGATGACCATGCCGTTCTTCTTGGCAACCGCAGGCGATGAGTACCAGGCGTTCAGCGCCGCAACGCCCACGCTGGCAGCGATGAAGTTCCAGCTCACCGCTTGGCAGGCGAGCTCCTTCAGGGAAAGACGCGAGGGATCTGCCGCGGTCTCGGGGCCGGTGCCGCCGGGGCAAGTGAGGGCTATGCCCAGCCCGCACTCGGCGTCCACATAGGTCCAATGCGGTCCCACGCATGCTGCGCGCACGCCGATGTCCTCTGGGATGTCCTCGATGAGATCCTGGTAGATGCCCCATTCGGGGGGAAGCCGGGTTACGCCTTCGATGGTGACGGGCTGCTCGGGTCCGATGACGG